>JAEZLG010000095.1 GCA_023435855.1 Bacillota bacterium
CTGGAACCGCTATGCTAGGTTCGAGCCGCTCTTTGAGCAAGAGCAGACCCCTGCAAGCGAATTTCCCGCGGACTACAAATACGACGGCACGGCCTATGTGAATATTCGCAAAACGCCCGACAGCGAGAACAGCTATAACATCGTCGGCAAGGTGTTAAAAGACGAAATCGTGCTCGTTCTAGGTATCGAAAACGGTTGGGCGGATGTAGTGAAAAAAACGGAAAAGGGGTATATACGCGGCTATTGCTATGCCGCGTGGTTCAAAGAAACAACGTAAACATAGAAAGGAACGAAAACAAATGAATATTGAAATTGCCGTAAAAACCGTGCTGGCCGCCATCGGCGGTGTGCTCGTTTATCTGTTCGGTCCCTGCGATGCCCTCATCGTCGCGCTTGTCGCAGTCGTAGTGCTTGACTATATCACAGGTGTTATGAGCGCTGCTTTTACGCATAAGCTGTCGAGTGCCGAGGGCTTTAGGGGGATTCTAAAAAAGGTAGCAATCTTCGTGCTTGTGGCACTTGCGTCATTACTCGATAAGCTTGTGCCTGCAACCAACGAAGCGGTGCGCGCATCTGTATGCGTGTTTTACATCGCTAACGAAGGTATATCCATCCTCGAAAACGTGGAAAAAATGGGAGTTCCTCTACCGAAAATACTCAGAGACGTACTTGCAAGACTCAATGAGGAGCCACAGAAAAAGGATGATAGTAAAGGGTGAGGCACGTAGTTCGCAAATAGTGAAGTCTCCTGTCGTTTTATATTCAACGGCAGGAGGCATTTTTTGTATCTGTTTTTGCTAATTTCTGAGTACCGATTTATGTCTCTAATTTTGCTTTTCTGCAGAATGCTAAGGAATAGAGAAGCAGGACAAAGTTCGAGAGGTCAGTGACCTCAAACGTGGCCTAATCATTTTGCACAACCACATCCGGTCGACCCATTTCGCGTGAATGGTATCCGCAGCATCGTTTACGCCCCTTTCCCAGATAAATCGCTCCTGCGGTCAGTACCGCGCCTTGCGGGATAAATTCCGTAAAGCTGAAGCCTGTACCTGTGGTGTTTAAATCATGTACAGTAGTTAAAGGACGGTTTGCGGGCTGGAACCGCTGCCGGGTGTACTTTGACATTTATGGTAATCGACTGTTCTAGTGCTTATTTAGATACGGTAATCGCTCCAAGCGGCCCCACTCTCATCCCGCGCAACATACAGAGGTAGAGTTGAAGCTCATCCGCGATATGTGGCGCAGAAACCCACAGATGGGACTAATCGACCCGTGGCGCCGACAGCGAGCAAGAGCCTACACCCGCTGTGTGGGTAGCCTCTACCGTATGCTTAAACGCGCGGGGGGGCCACATAAACATCCAATTAGAAAGGCCTATGGTCCCAAGCCCTACGAACAGATGACTCATCTCGGCGAGCGCATCCAGATCGATGTAGGCGTATTTTGTTACTACACTGCACATACACCACCTCCTCTAGAGATGTTCCCCTTAGCGGAATAATTCGCCCGTATGGGGGGCATGGACGATATTCGGATGCATTAAACGCAAAAAAGAGCCGCTCTTACGAGCGGCTCTTTTGTGCTTATAGGGTCCCTTGCGGGAACTGTGATTTACGGTTTTAGCTTACGCACGAACCTTCTTCACGATAACAGCGGCGGTGGCCAGGAGAGCCAGACCGACCATCACGAAGCCGATGACGGACATGTTGTCGCCGGTGTTCGGGACGTTGGTGCCATCGGTGACGGTGAGGGAGGAGCTGTAGGGCAGGAAGGTGCCAACAGCAGCGGTTTCGCCACCGGCAGCATAGTTTGCGAGAATGTTGGCGTCGGTGAAGTAAACACCAGCGGTGGTTACGTTGAAGCCGAGCAGCGCAGCAAATGCCTTATAGACGGTGTTGACGGCGTCGAATTCAGCACCCGAGGTGAGGACATCACCGGGGTTGGTGCCAACGGTCTGGACGAACATCGTGGGGGACACAACGGTGTATTCATCGGAGCCAACAGCAATGCTCCAACCGGTCACGACATCACTGGTGTTCTTTGTGAGGGTCAAAGTGTTGGTGCCGTCGGTGACTTCAGCGGTACCGGCAGCATTCGTGAAGCTGTAGCCAGCATAGTCGACATCAGCCACAGCACCGGTGAATTCATAACCGGCAGCAACTTCGACGAGAGCCTTGGCGGTAGTCGCAACTTTAGCGGTGAACGTGCCGGTCAGCGTCTGTGCCGAGGTGGTCAGCGCAGGTACAGCAACCGTGATATCATTGCCGGTTAAGGTAAAACCAGTGTTGGTTCCAGCTGCAGCAACGTCCGTGAGGTTCGTAAGCTCGACAGTGGCAAACGCATCGAGAGCGGTCGTATCATAGTAGTAAGCAGCAGCAGCAGCGGCTGTGGGCACCTTGATGGTGATCTTGAAAGCGACGGGAGTAGCTTCCACGACAGCGGCATTGCCAAGAGGAGAGTAAACGTTGTTGCCGAGCGAATCGAGGGTCACCTTGTAGGTTTCGACCGATACGGTGAACGGGGAACCGGTGACGGCGGGTGCAGCACCCCAAGTAGCTGCCATCGCGGGAGCCGCGATTGCAAACACGAGAGCCAGAGTAAGAACGAGAGCGAACAGTTTCTTCATGTTAGAAAAAACTCCTTTCCAAATTTTGTAAATCCATTTGCCGGAACCTTCCGGCGGTGGTATTCCCCTCGGAGGGGCGCCCTGAAAGGGCGGGGTGGTTTCGGTTTTCCGCAGGAAAACCCCTTTTGCACGGCAATAGTGTAACATAGGGTATATACACTGTCAAGCGCTTTGTTACAAAGTTGTAACAACATTTTCGGGGAGCGGTGCAACACGTTTTAAGCCTTTTCCGTGCGATGCACCTTTCAGCGCTTTGCCGAAGCATTTTAGGACTTTCCCAATTGGTATGCCTTACTATAACACTCCGAAAAGCACACGTCAAGTAAAATATTAAAAATTCGTAATAATATTTTTATTATTTGCCCGCCTTTTGTGCGCAATGCTCCCATAGAAGCACTTCAACCATATAACGCACTGGAGTATGTTTAAGTTCCCTGTTTTTTCCGAAAACATGCGGGTAATTGTTACAGAATTGTTGAAAACTAAAACGATAAGCGCCAAGGGGCCAGGAGGGATTCCGGGCAGATTTTAATTTCAAGTGCAACAAAAGAGGACTGCAGGGCAGCCAACGTGTAAAATGAAGTTACCACACAACACATACACGGAGGGAAGCCATGCAATCCTACACCCATCTTATACTAGTGAAGCGAGAAGAGCTACGGATATTGCGGGAGAAGGGAAAGAACCTGTGGGAAATAGCACGGGAGCTTGGACGCAACGTATCCACTATCAGCCGGGAACTCAAGCGCAACGGCAGAAAGGACGGCGGATACACAGCATGGTGGGGATGCTCGTTATACCTATACAGGCGCAAACACTGCCGGAAGAAACGCCGCATAGATGAAGATCGTGCGTTAAAAGCGTTTATCTATGATGGATTAAAGCGATACTGGTCGCCGGAATTAATCACTGTGATGTGGAAGCGCAAGCATCCGGATGCCAAGCTAAGCCATAGTACGATCTACGCAGCGCTTAAGAAAAAACAGTTGAAGGGGTTGAGCGAACGCGATCACCTGCTGCGCCGAGGAATCCGAAAGTATTGCCGCAACGCGATTAATGTAGTAAAGCCGGAACATAGTATACACGACTGGCCACAAGTAATCCGGGAAAGAGGCCGTATTGGAGACTGGGAAGGAGATACGATACGAGGCGGCATCGGAAAAGGATATATATACACCTGCATTGACCGCAAGAGTCGCTATTTAACCCTGTCGCTAATGCCCGGAAAAAGGACAGCCGTAGAAACAAGAGAAGCAATTGTAAATGCCATGAAGGGGTTGCCGGTACAATCATTGACGCTAGACAATGGAACCGAGTTTGCAGAATAAGTCAGGATCTAAACGCAACCGTATACTTTGCTGATCCACACTCCCCATAGCAAAGAGGCAGTAACGAGCACATCAACGGAATACTACGCTTTTTCTTTCCAAAAGGATCGGATTTTAGAAAGTTGACACAGCAGCAAGTTAATGAAGTTGCACACCTACTCAACAGCAAACCACCGAAATGCCTTTGCTGGCTTTCCCCTCTTCAGGTGTTGCACTTGAATTGACAATATGCCCCGATACCCCCATAGGCCTCTTGGCCAACCCCAATCCCCCTTAAAACGGCCGCTACTTGGTGCTTAAATAAACGACTATTGCAAACTGCATCTTTGCTTAGCTCTAAATGACAGTGGGAAGCAGATCGCCTTCCATATCCTTTTTGAGCATAATTCCTCCTTTACTTTTTGCGCGGCAAAGGGCGTGTTTGAAAAATGTCATTTTCCAAACACGCCCTTGGAAATAAATCCCGAAGCGCCGCATATTCCTTTTTGGCCGGTATGGCTTATAATATAATAAAGAAGCGGCTGCCCGCGTGCCATGTAAAAGCTGTACGCGGGGCATTAAGCATTTTCAATGCATAATGCTAGGCTGTTTCGCCTCTGGCGAAACCCCAGGGTTCTAAAAAGGCGCACTGGCACCTTTTTTGCCCCTTTGGAGCACCGAACCCGCTGCCGCTCTAAGTGCATTTGAATGCTTATGCATCGTCCGCACTTAGCGCGACAGCCCCTACACATAGGTATCGTACATCTAGTAAAATGGCATCGGCGGTTTGCCCGTCTCCTCTACAATGAAAAGTATAACCGACGGTTTGTTCACTTTCAACGGCACAATCGGTGCAGAAAAAAGGCAATACACGTGCAGCGGCAAATTTCGGGTTTTTTCCCTTCAAAAAGCGCAGAACCCTGTTTACTTTCGAAATAAGTTTGCCTTATAATATATTTGTGGGAGGAAGCGATTTTGCAGACAGTATTTATGTAACAACGGCTCCCACCGATTGTCGCTTTCGGGCCCGCAAACAAAGTACAAGCTATGTTTGTTAAAGGTGCCTTCTCCATATAATTATCTACAAGGGGTGAGTTTATTTTGGATATTTTGACCCAGTTAGGCGATCTGTTCGGTAACGTTCTGCACTTTACCTGGCAACAGGGTTTCATGATCCTGATCGGTGCTGCGCTCATTACGCTCGCTATTAAGCGGGAGATGGAGCCTACGCTGCTTCTTCCCATGGGCTTTGGCGCGATTCTCGTCAACCTTCCGGGCGTCAATACCGAAGCGATTAAGACGCTGTTTGACGCGGGCATCTCAAGCGAGCTGTTCCCGCTGCTTCTGTTCATCGGCATCGGCGCGATGATCGACTTCGGGCCGCTTCTTTCCAACCCAAAGATGATGTTCTTTGGCGCGGCGGCGCAGTTCGGCATTTTCTTCACGCTGATTCTCGCAACGCTTTTCGGCTTCTCGTTAAACGATGCTGCGAGCATATCCATCATCGGTGCGGCGGACGGCCCCACCTCCATCGTTGCAGCTACGAAGCTGCAATCCAACTACCTAGGTGCAATCATGGTGGCGGCATATTCGTACATGGCGCTCGTGCCCATTATTCAGCCGCCGTTTATCCGTCTTGTGACCACCAGAAAAGAACGCCTTATCCGCATGGAATATAACCCCAAGGCGGTCACCAAAACGACGAAGATACTCTTCCCCATTTTCGTGACCATCGTAGCGGGCGCAATCGCTCCGGAATCCGCACAGTTGATTGGCTTCCTTATGTTCGGTAACCTCATCCGTGAGTGCGGCGTGCTCAACAGCCTCAGCGATACCGCACAAAACGTGCTGGCAAACCTTATCACGTTGTTATTGGGTTTCACGGTTGCACTGAGCATGAAGGCAGAGCAGTTTGTAACGCTCGAGACTTTCCTCATCCTCGGGCTCGGCCTTGTGGCGTTCATCTTTGACACCATCGGCGGTGTGCTGTTTGCGAAGTTCCTCAACTTGTTCCTCAAACAGAAGATGAACCCGATGATCGGTGCTGCGGGTATTTCGGCATTCCCGATGTCCTCCCGCGTGATACACAAGATGGGCCTCAAGGAAGACCCATACAACTACCTGCTCATGCATGCGGCCGGCGCTAACGTAAGCGGCCAGATTGCCTCTGTGCTGGCAGGCGGACTTCTTATGAGCATCGTGCTCGGCTGGAAATAAAGGAGGAAATCTTAAATGGCATTGTTATTGGCAGTCAATACGATCAGCGAAGCTGCAAAGCAGCCCATTACGTTAATGCAAGCCCTCGAAATTACGGCTGCAGGCCTCGTAGGCATCTTTGCGGTGTTCTTCGTGATTTGGGGCTTTGTGACGGTTTTAAATAAAGTCACGGCCAAGACGAACGAGAACGAAGACTAAACATTATTAAGACACAAACGCCGCGCGGAGCATGCTCCGCGCGGCTTATTTTTTATGTATTCTCCTATTCCCCTATTCCCCTCCTTGGAGGGGAATTAAGAAGGTGAATTAGAGTTTATCCCTTATTGTGATCTTTGAAATAGCGGCTTAACACATCTATGCTTTGCTCAAGGAGTACGCCCGATGTGACCTCGGGCTTCCATGGGGAGTTTTCAAATACGATTTTGCAGCACTCAGCCCCTGTTACGCCTAAAAGGTTGCATAAATCGATATCGCTAGCTCCGTAGACCAAACGCCCGAGCTTGGTCCAAACCATTGCGCCGCAGCACATAAAACAAGGCTCACAGTTTGCATACATCGTATATTCGCTTAAATCGGCAGTTTGCGTTTGAACGCAAAACCGCCTTAAAAGCCCCGCTTCCGCATGAAATGTGGGGTCAAAACCGGTATAGATTTGGTTTTCGTTGGAGAAAACGATTTCCCCGTCTTTTACAAGAACTGCACCGAAGGGCTCGTTCCCGTGCTCCACGGCGAGCTTTGAAAGCCTAATCGCCTCCATCATGAATTTTTCATCCGGTGTCATGAATTACAGCTCCTTTGCCCCCGGCTGCTTCAGCGCTGCGGCGACAAAACCTGCAAACAGCGGATGCGCGCTGTCGGGACGGGATTTAAACTCCGGGTGGAACTGCACGCCCACGAAGAAGGGATGGTCGTTGAGTTCGATAATCTCAACAAGGTTGCGTTCCTCGTTAACACCCGCAATCCGCATGCCGTGTGATTCAAAAGACTCTATGTAAGCGTTGTTGAACTCGTAGCGGTGGCGATGGCGTTCCTGTATTTCAGCTTTGCCGTATAGCTTAATCGCTATGCTGCCCTCACGAAGCGTACATGCATAAGCACCAAGGCGCTGTGTGCCGCCAAGGTTATCTACAATGTTCTTGCGCTGATCGGGCATGATGTCGATGATGGGATGTGCGGTGTTCTTATTCGCCTCGGTGGTATCGGCGTCTGCAAAGCCCAAAACGTTTCTCGTAAACTCTATGGCGGCCATTTGCATGCCCAGGCAGATGCCGAAAAACGGCAGCTTATGCGTGCGCGCATAGCGTATAGCTTCAATTTTGCCGCTAAGTCCGCGCTCACCGAAGCCGCCCGGCACCAAAACGCCCTGTACGCCGCTTAAAAGCTCGGCGACGTTCGTTGAAGTGACTTCCTCTGCGTCGATATAACGAATATCCACGCATGCGAAGTTTTTGATGCCCGCGTGCTTGAGCGATTCCGCAATGCTTAGATACGCATCCTTAAGACTTACGTATTTGCCGACGATTGCGATGGAGCATTTAGCTTTGGGCGCAAGCTCGCTTCGTACCATTTCGCGCCATGCGTCAAGCTGCGGCTCACGCTGTTCCATGCCGAGTTTGCGGAGCACAACCTCACAAAGCCCGTTCTTTTCGAGCGCGAGCGGAACGGCGTAAAGCGAATTCTCCGAAAGATTTTCAATAACACAATCCGGATCGACATTGCAAAACTGTGCGATTTTGCTTTGTATTTCATTGCCGATGGGGCGCTCCGCGCGGCATACGATAATATCGGGCTGTATACCGATGGATAATAGCTCCTTAACGCTGTGCTGGGTGGGTTTAGACTTTAATTCGCCTGCCGCACCGATATAAGGTACAAGCGTTACATGGATGAAGGCGCAGCTTTGCGGCCCCTCGCTCCATCTCATCTGGCGGATTGCCTCCAAAAACGGTTGGCCTTCGATATCGCCCACGGTGCCGCCGATCTCCACAATCAAAACGTCGGGGTTGCTGGCCTTGGCAGCGCGAAGCACGCGCTCGCGTATTTCGTTTGTTATATGCGGAATAATCTGCACTGTACCGCCTGCGTAGCCGCCGCGGCGCTCGCGCTCGATTACGGCCTTGTAAATTTGGCCGGAGGTGGTGTTGTTGACGCGGCTCAATGCCACATCGATGAAGCGTTAGTAATGCCCTACGTCAAGGTCGGTCTCCGCACCGTCGTCGGTCACGTAAACTTCCCCATGCTGATAGGGGTTCATCGTACCCGGATCCACGTTCAGATAAGGGTCAAGCTTGCATACGGATACGCTGTAACCGCGGCTCTTTAAAAGCCTCCCAAGCCCCGCCGCCGTGATGCCTTTTCCAAGCGACGATACTACTCCGCCCGTGATGAATACGAATTTTGTCATAAGTTCCTCCCGTCAAATTATAAAAATAAAGCGAACGTCTCCTTGTTCAAGGG
>JAEZLG010000121.1 GCA_023435855.1 Bacillota bacterium
ACGGTTTTTAGTATGTCTGTCATGCAATAGCCCGGGGCTATTGCATTGCAGCGGACATTTGCGCCTTTGCGCGCAAATTCCTTGGCCCAGGTTTTTGTCATGCCGATGACGCCTGCCTTGGTAGCGGCATAATTGGTTTGACCGATGTTGCCGTATTCACCCACTACGGAAGAAATGTTGATGATGGAGCCATAGCCCGACTGCATCATAGCGGGCCCTACAAGGCGGGTCAGGCTGAATACGCCTTTTAGGTTGACGTTTATCACAGCGTCCCACATATCGTCGGTCATCTTATGGATGAGCGCATCGCGGGTGATGCCGGCGTTGTTCACAAGGATGTCAATTCTGCCATGTCGATCGAGTATTTCCTTTACGGCCGCATCACAGCTTACGGTATCGGCAACATTAAGACTTATGAAATGCACGTTTTCTGCCTCGAAGGTAAGGGGCTTTAAATCGCCCGCATAGACGATGGCGCCCTCCGATGCAAACCTTTTTGCGCATTCCGCGCCGATACCTGCCGCACCGCCCGTGATGAGGGCGATTTTATCCTTCAAACGCATGATGCTTCCCTCCCATAAAATGTAGAATAACTTAATTGTACAGCCCCTTTGGTAGGTTTGACAATCCGTGTGAGCTTATATATAATGGGGATATAAAAAAGAACCGTCATAGCAATTTTCTGTGAAGGGCTTTTATTTCTTACGACAGGTGGAGTAAAGAATGAGAGCACCTTTCATTTTTTTATACCCCGATATCATGCGGCGGGATGCCGAAAACCTCATACGATAGCTTCACGACGACAAGGAGCGGCGCTATTTAAGCGATGCGCAAACGTATCGAGCAGTTTAGAGCAGCTTCTATCGCGCGTGGATTTGCCGATTAGACGCATCTTTTCCATCGCGACAACCATAGGTCTATCCAGACGTTTAAAAGCGCGGCCTTTACAAGCATACACAAAAGAGATGCCATGCTGCGCTTCATATTGACCATGCAGGATTATGTATGCAAAGACCAAAGGAGGGCAGCTATGAAAAACAAGATACATATTACGCCGGTAGACAAGGATCGGCTTTTGAAGCTTTTGCATGAAGTACGCGAAACGGAAAGCGTCGCGCCGGACGCTGCCCGCGCGCTTTTGCTAGAGGTCGATCGCGCCACCGTCATAGATGTTAACAAAATACCCGCCGATGTTATAACCATGAACTCTCGTGCGCTACTTACACTCAATGGCTCCGAGCTCGAAGCTTCGCTCGTTTATCCGGACGAAGCGAATTGGCAAAATAAGCGCGTATCTGTACTTTCGCCCATCGGTACCGCTATTTTAGGCTATACCGAAGGTGAAACGGTACGCTGGGAAATACCCTCCGGCATGGCAGATATCCATATTAAAAAGGTGCTTTATCAGCCGGAAGCAGCAGGAGACTTCTCTTTATAAGGGTTTGCTGTGGCACTGTCCTTGACAGCTTCTTCTTTATCGCTTATACTGGTTTTGTAATTTTGTAAATTACAAACTATTGAAGGAAAACCATTATGAACGAGAAAAGCAAGGAACTGAAACGACAGTATAAGCAAATGCGGCCGGATATGGGAATTTTCAAGATAAGTGCTGCGGGAACAAGAAAGGCATATTTACAGGCAACACAGGACCTAAGGGGCAATATGAACGGTGCGATTGCGCGTCTCAACGGCGGTATGCATCCGTGGCGCGAGCTCCAAAAGGATTGGACAGCGCTTGGTGCTGAGCGCTTTACAATGGAAATACTCGAACACCTACCTTACGACGAGAAGGACGAAATGAAAACCGACTATTCAGAGGAGTTGAAGATACTTGAAATGCTCTGGGTAGACAGGCTCACTTTAGAAGGCTTAACACTCTACCAAAAACGCATATAAACAAAGGCTGTTTTCGTATGAAAACAGCCTTTTGTTTATTAGGAAGATTGAATCATATAAACAGCAGAAGGCTCACCGCCATGACGACCATGCCCGCAACAAGACCATAGATGGAAAGATGATGTTCGCCATATTCACGCGCGGATGGCAGAAGTTCATCCACGGAGATAAATACCATGATGCCTGCAACCGCTGCGAATAAAATACCGTACACAGTATCGCTCATGATAGGTATAAGCACCAGATAGCCGATGATTGCACCGAGCGGTTCAGACAAGCCCGATAAAAACGAATATAAAAATGCCTTTTTCTTACTACCTGTGGCGTAATAAATGGGAACGGACACCGCGATACCTTCGGGGATGTTGTGGATGGCTATTGCAACTACGATAGGAATGGCTACGGACGGCTCCCTAAGAGCAGAAACAAATGTGGCAAGACCTTCGGGGAAGTTGTGGATGCCTATGGCGAGCGCGGTAAACATTCCCGTGTGCATGAGTTTTTTCTTTGCATCGACCGTTTCCGGTTCGCCGATGCGCTTCACTTCGTGCGGGTTCTCTTCAGAGGGCACAAACTTATCGATTAATGCAATCAACAGCATGCCTCCGAAAAATGCCGCAACCGTAACGACAGAACCCGGCTTTGCACCGAGTGCTTTTATGAGCGTCGCCTGTGCGCTTTGAAATATCTCCACCATGGAAACATAAATCATCACGCCTGCAGAAAACCCGAGACTTATGGCCAAAAACTTCGTATTGGTCTTTTTTGCAAAAAATGCAATCGCGCTGCCGACACCTGTAGAAAGACCTGCGACAGCAGTCAGCAAAAATGCAATCCAAACGTTTCCCAAATATATACCCCCTTGTTGAAAACGTCGGCTGAAACATCAGCAGACGGAAACTTCTTTATTCCATTATAACAAAAGCCCCTGATTTTGGCTCCGTGTTTTTACATTTCTCCAAGTCGTGACTTTATCACGGTACGATTTGCCCGAAACGGCTATACTATAAACAGAACAAAGAGATCGGAGGAATATGAGATGTCCGTCAAAACTATCACCGTTTCCAATTTCGAAACTATGGTATTACAAGCCGATAAACCTGTATTGCTGGATTTTTGGGCAGAATGGTGCGGCCCATGCAGGATGCTCTCCCCCATCATCGATGAGCTTGCAGAAAGTGAACTCAAAGATAAGGCAATCGTCGGCAAAGTCAACGTAGATGAGGAAAGCGAACTGGCACAGCGCTTCGGCGTTATGAGCATTCCCACACTGATCGTTTTTAAGGGCGGCAAACCCGTCAACAAATCCGTAGGTGCAAAACCACGTGAAGCCATACTACAAATGGTCAATAACGCGTAAAACATAGCTCCACCAACACAAATGCACTCTTGCTTAAGCGGACCGGTGCCCCTCTTGCCGGTCCGCTTATTTTCGTTATGATATAATGTTAAAAACTCACTTTCGCAATCGTGTTCAAGAAAGCATTTGCGTAATTTTCTATACTTCCCTTAGGATGGTGAGAAACATGGAGCGTTTGCCAGCGGTAGAAGCCGTACAGCGCATGCAAGACCATATCGAGTCACACCTTGACGAACCGGTGACGCTTAAAGAGCTCGCCCGCGCGGCGGGATACTCGCCCTATCATTGCGCGAGACTTTTCCGTGAGCTCACGGGAAAAACACCTTTTCATTACCTACGCTTAAGAAGGCTCACGAAAGCTGCCATGGTACTTCGTAATGAAAAGACGCGTGTAGTAGATGTGGCATTCGATTTCGTGTTTGACTCGCACGAAGGATTTACCAAGGCATTTTCTAAGCTTTTCGGTATTTCACCGATGCGCTATGCCAAGGAAGCACCTCCGATACGGCTCTTTTTACCCTATGGCGTGCTCCCCTATTACCGTCACATGCATAAGGAGGAAGAAAGCAAAATGGATCACATGAATGCGATTTTTGTACAGGTGGTGGAACGCCCAAAAAGAAAGGCGCTCATCAAGCGCGGCATCAGGGCGGAAGGGTATTTTGAATACTGTGAAGAAGTCGGCTGCGAC
>JAEZLG010000212.1 GCA_023435855.1 Bacillota bacterium
CTACGGGCGTCTCGGTGGCGGGAGCTTGGCTTTCAGCGGGCGCGGGCGTCGCTTCGCTTTCGCCGGCGGGTGCCGCACATGCCACAAACGCGCTCAGGCACATCATGGCAACCAGAAACAGGGTGATGATCTTCTTCATGAACATTTCCTCCGTACTGATATTTTGACGATTTCACCGCACAAAACCGTGCCGCCGGTATGGAACCGGTTCGATTATGCACGGCGATTGATTTGCACCATTATTGTACCTAATGCAATGTTTTCTTGTTAGGGCTGAGGTTGTTTTTTCTTGTTCCTAGTTGTGGAGTTGGTTTTGATTGTCATCTGTACCAAGTTTCAGACGTATGCGGGCGAGCGTTGTTTTATAAGGCGTGTTTTCTATGGAAAGCCCATAAGATGCACCATATTGTAGCTTTATGCGCTGGTTTACATTTCGAATGCCTAGGCTCTCCGATTTGGTGGGCGTATACTCGTTTCCGCCATCCCATGTTAAAAGCGTCTTTGTTGCAACTAAATCGGCTTCACGCATTTCCCCGTCGTTTTCTATCTCCAAAACAAGGTCTTCCTCTTCTTGATATGCACGTATGATAAGCTCTCCGCGCTGTCGCGGCACAATCGCATGTTCAATTGCGTTTTCAACGACCGGCTGCATGACAAGCTGCGGCACGCTTGCGACGAGAAGCGATTCATCGATTTCGCGCGTTACGCTTAAGCGCTTGCCAAGCCGCACGGAAATAATATAGAGATACGCATCCACATAGGAAAGCTCCTCACTCAAATACACCGTGCTTTTCGTACCTCGTGCCATTGCGGCCGAGAGCATGGTAGAGAGCGCTTCTATCATATGCGATACCTTGAGGTTACCCGCCATGCGCGCCTCCCAGTTGATAATCTCCAATGTGTTGTTGAGAAAATGCGGGTTGATTTGCGATTGCAGCGCTTTCATACGCGCATCCTGCAAAGCCATTTGCTCGTTGCGGCTTTTTTCAAACTGCTCATGCATGCTTTTTGACATCGCGTTGAAGCTATCGGTCAAATAAATGAACTCGCGGCTTTTCGGGTTTTCCTCAATGCTGTAGCCAAGCTTTCCTTTTTGTATTTCCACAGCCGCTGCTAAAAGCGACTGCACCGGTACGGAGATATACCGATAGAAGGTCACAATTAAAAGCACCATCAAAGGTATTGCCATAACAAACATCGACAGTATGAGATTTCGAAAGTTCGCAATCTCGCTCACAAAGGGTGCTGCGTTTAACTCAAAGGCAAACAGAACATCGTTTGGGGGCACATGTAGCTTTGCGCTCACCTCGTAGGTATTTTCCTTAACGACATAGGAAATCCCGTCAGCAGAAGAGCCATTTGGTTTGGCACCTTCACCCGACAGCGTAACGGCTGCGTCTCCCAGGCGCACCGAAGCATTTTTCAGCCACACAACGTTGATGGCACTTTGGAAAAGCACATTTGTATCAAGCTCCATCACAATAACGGCGTAGGGCTTAAAGGAACTGTCCACGATATTTCTAACCATGTACAGATTTCCGTTACCCCCGAGAAACCGCACATCAGTGCCGATGCTTTGTGCGTAGTCTATAACCGTTTCATGTGCGTTGTCTTTGTATGCGCGCACATTTGAATAGGCGTTTGTATGCGCTAAATTGTTGGTGTAATAGATTGTATCCGGGTCTTCACAAAAATAGAGCATGGTCGTAATGAACATATCGTTATAGCGATATTGCCCGGTGAGATATTCTGTAACGGTTGTGTAGAGTGTAATACCATCCCCCGTGCGACGGTAATTTATGTAAGCATCTCGTACGGTACGATCGTAGGAGGAAGCACGCGAGGCCTCCATGGCGGAAGTTATAGCGCCCACGGCGTTCTTGACGGCATTATCGACGCTTGTGATGACGGTGTCGGTCATCTGCGTGCGAAGGTTTTTTAGGGTGTAAAAGCTCATCACGCCGGTGAAGAGCATAATGGGCAGCACCCAAAACCCGATTACCATAGTGACGAGCCACCATCTCAAGGAGGGTGCGTGCGCCGCGTCGCGTTTCTTTCTCCCGCGTTCCATACCAAACCCCTCGCGTTTTTTCTCATTATAGCATAAGGCCGCATCGGGATATATTCCCGACACGGCCTTATATTCTTTAGCTTACTTATTTTTCCGCCATAAACGGATAATCGATTGCATTTGACGGTGCAAGGTTTTCCTTTACAGCGCGAGGGCTGAGCCAGCGGTTCAAATTGATTGCGCTGCCTGCCTTATCGTTCGTGCCACTTGCGCGGCCGCCGCCGAAGGGCTGCTGCCCTACTACGGCACCCGTGGGCTTATCGTTAATATAGAAGTTGCCCGCGCTGTGGGAAAGCACCTTTTCCATATGCTCGATGGCAACACGGTCCGTCGCGAAGATCGCGCCGGTTAAGGCATAAGGCGATGCAGTATCGCAAACGGAAAGCGTTTCATCAAGCTTACTGTCCTCGTACACATAGACCGTGAGTACAGGCCCGAAAATTTCTTCGACCATGGTCTTAAAATACGGGGTCTTGGCTTCGATTACGGTTGGCTCAATAAAGTAGCCCTTTTCATCGTTGCATTTTCCACCTACAAGTATACTTGCATCGGCGCTTTCACGCGCGAAATCGATGTATCCCTTGATACTTTCATATGCCGGCTTGTCGATGACTGCGCCCATAAAGTTTCTGAAATCGCGCACATCGCCCATTTTAAGCTTTTTTGTCTCCTCAATGAGGAGCGGTTTAACAATGCCCCAAAGGCTTTCCGGGATGAATGCGCGGCTTGCCGCAGAGCATTTTTGGCCCTGGAACTCAAACGAACCGCGCACAAGCGCTGCTACAAGGGGTTCTGCCTGCGCGGTCGGATGCGCGAACACAAAATCCTTGCCGCCAGTTTCGCCTACAAGGCGCGGGTAGGACTCGTAGTTTGCGATGTCTTTCCCGACCTGTGCCCATACGCTTCTGAATACATCCGTGGAGCCTGTAAAATGGAAACCGCCAAGCTTTTTATGAGCGAGCACCACTCCGCTCACATCGCTGCCGCGGCTTGGTACAAAGTTGATGACGCCTGCGGGCAATCCCGCCTCCATCAAAACCTTCATTACATAATAGTTAGAGAGTACAGCGGTTGAAGCCGGCTTCCAAATAACGGTGTTGCCGACCATGGCTGGCGCTGTCGGCAAGTTGCCGCCGATGGAGGTGAAGTTAAACGGCGAGACGGCACACACGAATCCGTCGAGCGCGCGGTACTCCATGCGGTTGATAATGCCCGCAACCGATATGGGCTGCTGCTTAAATATCTCCTGTGCAAAATAGGCGTTGAAGCGGAAGAAGTCGCAAAGCTCGCAAACGGCGTCGATTTCCGCCTGATAGGCGGTCTTACTTTGACCGAGCATGGTCGCGGCATTTAAAACCTGCCTGTAAGGACCTGATAGAAGGTCGGCCGCTTTTTTGAAGATGCTCGCACGTTGTACCCAGGGCATGCTTTCCCATTCGGCCTTTGCCGCAAGCGCTGCGTCCACGGCCATAGAAAGCTCTTTTTCGCCCGCAATGTGGTATTCGCAAAGTACATGTTTATGGTCGTGCGGCATAACGCACTTACCCTTATTACCCGTGAACACCTCCTTACCGCCTATGATGAGCGGTATTTCGATGCATTGCTTTTCCTGCCGCACAAGCTCACGCTTCAACTCCTCGCGCTCCTTGGTATTAGGGGCATAGGAAAGCACGGGCTCGTTAAAGGGCTGCGCCATTTCAAAAAAACGGTTGCTCATAGCCTGCTCCTTTTATATAAACTTTGTATGTATTGTACCACATCGGCGTATGTGCGGATAAATATATTCCCGTATCTTTTCGTCGGTTGCAGAATATATGATATAATCGTTCTCCAACCGCTTAGCGGGCATCTCCCGTGCTTGAAAATACGCGAAAAATGCGCTAAGGTAAGGGGAGCCGAACCGGCAGTTTTAGGCCGTAAGGATTTGACTCCCCTTGCCTTAAGCTGACAGCGGCAGACTTCACGTTTTCCTTTCTAACATTACAACATCCAAACTAATAAGATTCGAGGCGATCCGTATGAGACTGGAAGCGCATCCAATCCTCGCTTTTGAGCGCAAAAGGGAGCTTCGATTCACCTTCAACGGTGAAGAAATTACGGGCTACGAGGGCGATACCATTGCGGCGGCGTTGCATGCGGCAGGCGTTAAGGTGCATGGCGAAAGCCTGGAGTTACACCGCCCGCGCGGCTTTTACTGCGCCATAGGAAACTGCTCGTCGTGCATGATGGTGGTCGACGGCGTATCTAACGTCAAAACCTGCATCACGGAATTAAAAGAGGGCATGCGCGTAGAAACCCAGCGCGGAAAGGGCTCTGTATGAGGGAATGCGACCTTCTCATCATAGGCGGCGGCCCTGCAGGGCTAAGTGCTGCGACTATGGCGGCCGAGTGCGGCGCTAATGTACTAGTGCTCGAGAGAAACCCCAAGGCCGGCGGCCAGCTTGTAAAGCAGACGCATATGTTTTTCGGCTCCGAAAAGCAGCGAGCAAGTACGCGCGGCATCGACATAGCAGACATCCTTTTACATAAGCTTGCTTCCTTTAAAAACGCGGAGCTTATGACCTCAACAACGGCTGTGGGGCTTTATGAAGACGGTATTTGCACAGCTTTATATAAAGAGGAAAAGTATTTTAAAATCAAACCCCGCGCGGTACTTGTAGCAACGGGTGCATACGAAAGGCCGCTTGCCTTCCCCAACAACGACCTCCCCGGCATTTACGGTGCGGGTGCAGTGCAGACGCTCATGAACGTTTACGGCGTAAAGCCGGGCGAACGTGCGTTGATGGTAGGTGCGGGCAACATCGGACTTATCGTAAGTTATCAGTTGATGCAGGCGGGGGTTGAGGTTGTAGCCATCCTCGACGCAGCGCCAAAGATCGGCGGATATTTGGTACACGCGGCAAAGGTCGCCCGTATGGGCGTTCCCATTTTAACCTCGCATACAGTAAAGCGCGCAATCGGCGATACGGTGCTGCAAGGTGTCGAGATCTCAGCGGTAGACGAGAAATTTCTCCCCATCGCCGGCACAGAAAAAACATTTGCGGTGGACACCATGTGCATTGCGGTGGGGCTTTCGCCGCTAGTGGAGCTCTTGGAAATGCGCGGCTGCAAAACCCGCTATATTCCGCAGCTTGGCGGTACCGTTCCCCTTCGAAATGCAGATTATGAGACAACCGTGGAAAACGTGTTCGTAGCAGGCGACACCTCGGGTATAGAAGAAGCAAGTGCCGCCATGGTAGAGGGTTCGCTCGCCGGACTTTGTGCATGCTTAAAACTCGGCTTTAAGCATCCCGAGCATGATGTAGTAAAAAAAGAACTCAACGCACAGCTTACCGCACTCCGTTCCGGCCCTGCCGGAAGGCATATCCGCGACGGCGTGGATAAAGCCGTACTGTAAGGAGAACATATATGCTTGAAAAGACAGGCGTTCCCGCACCCGGAAGGGTATTAGAAAAATTCCCGCCCATAGAGCGTATAAACTTAGGCCCCGTAGCCGTAATCGAATGCTACGAAAAAATCCCCTGCAACCCATGTGAAACCGCATGCAAAGCGCATGCCATTGAAATTGGCGAGGACATCAACAGCATACCGATGCTTTCCTCTTGTTTATGCACGGGCTGTGCTATATGCCTGAGCCGCTGCCCCGGCCTTGCCATCATGATCATAGACGGCAGCAAATCCAAAGAATATTTGGAGTTTCGCATCCCCTACGAATTTTTGCCGCTCCCCAAAGAAGGGGACATGGTATGGGGTCTCGACCGTGCCGGGAATAAGCTTTCGCGCGTACGGGTTCTTCGCGTGCAAAACCCAAAAGCTTTTGACCGCACGCCCGTCATTACCTTAGAAGTGCCGCGAGCCGAGCTATATACCTTCAGAAGCATCCGATTGGAGGCGTAATTGTATGGAAGATAAAACGATTGTCTGCCGTTGCTCCGATGTGACGCTTGACGAGGTGCGTGCGCTCATACAACAAGGCTATCATACATTTGATGAGATCAAGCGCATAACGCGAATCGGCATGGGGCCGTGCAAGGGGAAGACCTGCACGCAGCTTGTGTTAAGGGAGCTTTCCGCCGCAACAGGTATACCCATCGCGGATTTGAAGGTGCAGACCACACGCCCGCCCGTGACCGGCGTGCGGCTCGAGCTGCTGGCTAAGGGGGGAGAATCATGAAGCATAGCGCGGATGTTGTGATTATCGGCGCGGGTATATCCGGCTGCGCCATTGCATATAACCTCGCCAAACGCGGTGTAAAAAACATTGTCGTACTTGAAAGAAGCTATATATGTGCAGGTTCCACAGGAGCGTGCGGCGCAGGCGTGCGCATGCAGTGGGGCACTGAGATGAACTGCCTTCTCGCCAAGGAAAGCATCGAGTTCTATGAGCGAGCCAATGAAACATTAAGCTACGACGGCGATGTGGAGTTTAAGCAAAAGGGCTATCTTCTTATTTCGGACAGCGAGAAGGAGCTTGTTCAATTCGAAAAAAACGTTGCCGTGCAAAACCGCTGCAACATTCCCTCCCGCATGGTGAGCCTTAAAGAGGCAAAAGAAATTGTACCCCACCTCAATACCGACCTGTTAAAAGG
>JAEZLG010000221.1 GCA_023435855.1 Bacillota bacterium
GCATAAGCAGCTCCGCATTAAAGGACAGTAAAAGCACGCCCGGGTGCAGTGCGGCTATAGCGTTTTGCAGCCGTTCACGGGCAGACATAATGGCGCGGCGGACGGAGTGCGCACTCAAATGCGGCTCCTTCACGCACAAAAACGCGTCTTCAAGCATCACCATAGGCGCGCGCATATCAACATACAATGCTCCGGAATCACCTTCCGCATGCAAAAAGCCTTTACGGGAAAGCTCGTTTAGAAGTGCCGCATCGCCATTTGCAAAGCATAGCGCGTAGGTCGAACCGCGCTCAATGCTGCGCGCCAAAAGCTCGTTTAGTAAAAGTGCCTTCGCATCCTCCACTTTAAAATCGTCACATGTATATACGCAGTCGACCTCAAGCACCTTTCCCGAGAGGTGCGTGCGAAGAAGCGTTAAAAGCTTATCATCGCCCGTCAGCTCGCGGTGGCGGGAGGTATCCAGCACATGCCCACATGCAATGCCGACCGTTTTACCGCCGCTAATGAGAACAACCGCTAAAAAACCGCTACGCAACGCAGTGCTTTTGACGAGCGCATGTATGTTTTCGGGAAGCACGTTTAAAGAGCGCTCAAGTTCAAAGTCTAAGGAGGTATACACACAAAACCATGGTGCTGCTGCGCTCAAAACGGTTTTGTACTGCGGTGCGCGTAAATACATGCTGTTTTCGTAGATATAGCCCTGTGCCATGGGATCGACAAGCATCGAGATATCGAGGTTTTTATCTATGTTTTCGCGGATACGCGAGGAGCTGACCTCTTCAAAATAGGTGGGCAGCGTGAGTGTTATAACATTGCCCGTGAGCTTCTCTGCAGCCAAAGCCCCGCTTTGCGTGCCCTCTGCCGAGCTTCTTGCAAATAGGATATGGTCAAAATTTGCGGCTGCTCCGTTTGGCGCATAAGCGGAGGCATTTTCGATTACGTCAGATCCTGCCACGAGGTAAAGCGTACGGCCTTCAAAAAGCTTTCTTAATCGGGCGAGGTCTTCCTTATTGCCAAGGTTAATCGGGATATCGTCGGGAAACAGGTACACGTTAAAGCGGTCGGCGACCGACATAAGCGCAATCTGCCGCCGCATGAGCTTTGGCTGCGTATATTTGGACCATGAAAACTCGTCGATGGATAGATACACCTCAAAGCCCTGTTCCAAAATTTCCTCCACAATGCGCTTATGACCGGAAGAGAACGGATCAAATGTGCCCGGGAAGAATGCTGCCGCGCGCAGCGGCGGAAACTGAAATGCGACTGAGCTTACTTCGTATTCCGTGATGAAGCGGTACAGGTGGTTGAGCATGGCGGAGGTGTTAAAGAAGTTAAGCTCGCTGACGCGCCTCTCTTTGAGTAGGCACAAAAGTTTTTTTCCGACGAGCGATAATAGCTTGCGGCGCGCAATGGTGCTAAGCGCTTCATTTGAAAAAAGCGTCGCGCAAAGTACATTTAACCCTGCGCGGCCTATCTGATCGTTGTAGTGCGCAAGGCCTGTAAAAAGCATGCCGAGAAGCCGGTTGGTTCGCACCTCGAGTACGTCATGCGCTTCGTTAGGCGTTATTGCAAATACAAGTGCAGCACCTACGGTATCAAGCGCAGCGCTTGCTGCAGCGGTACTCCCGCTGCGGACGATTTTTTCAAGCGAGCCAAGTGCTTCGTCAAGCTCCCTTTCGGGGAGATAAACCATCAGCGCACCAAGGCACGGTGGTATGAATCGCGTAAATTCGTATAAACCGGTTTCAAGCCCGCGGCATAGGTCTACTACAATCTCGTTGCATTGCTCCACACTCAAAAGAGGTGCAATCTGAATAAGCGCATTACAAGCCTGCTCTCTTACGGGAAGATGCTCGCTTACACTCAAAAGGTTAGATAGATGCATGGCGGCGTGGAAGGCAAGGGTACGGTCACGTTGAACCCATTCTAACAATCGTGCGATGTTTGTGATTTTCACCGTCCAATGCACAGCATTTTTAAGGCTTTCAAGGTAGAGAGCCTGTAAATTAGCTGCATCTTCCGTATCGCCTCGAATCTTATGTAAAAGATAATTTGCCGCGGAGCCGCTCTCATATACTACATCCTTAAGTACCGACATGATCTCAACGCGCGTGTCCTCGGGGCGTTCTAATAAAAACTTTTCAAGCGCTCTCAACGCGCATACGTTATGACCTGCCTCAGAACTTAATAACATTGGGCGCATATAGCGTATCAGCGCTTTAAGCTGATCCGATGTAAAAAGCGACGAGGGGACATGTGTGAGGCTATCCGCAAGAGAAAAACAATCGTCCGCTGAAAAGCGCGCAAATTTTCTGAAGTACACATCGAGGTATAACGCGCCGCTTCGGCTCCTGCAAGTGGAAAATACCCATTCCACAACGACCTTAAGCGAATTTTTGATGCGCAGACGATGCTTAAAAGATATTTTATGATCAGGGTGCAGCAATAGCTCGAGATAGTCATGAAACAGCACGGCAGCCTCGTTTAAAAGCTCGTCTACCGCGGGAGCCGCGGCGTTTTCCGGCGCATGCGCCGGAAGTTCCTTCTTGTACGGCATTGCGCGGTTGGCGAGCACGCGCCCCATAATCTGCCCGGCATGCCTTCTGACATCGCTCTCGTGGTGCATGAGTAGCTCGTAGAGGAAATTCAAAAGCCTGAGCTTGTTGGCACGCGACATATAGGTGAAGTATTCCTCAAAAAGCCTTAGATGCGTACGTACGCTGTCCAGGTTTTTTTCGCTGCGGGCATTTTCCAGAAGCCTTGCAAACGAGGCGTTAGAACTTACCGCATGCATGAGTTTTATGTTATGCTCAACCGCCATAAGCCGAAGCGCTTTTACAGTTTCCTCTTCACTTAAAAGCGAGGCGTCAAGCAAATCCGGTACAGTCAGCGCATCTTCAAACGGGTCTGCACGCACGCCTAAAGAGGCGAGATACTCTTCAAAATCACGCAGCTTATGATATACGCGTTCATAGCGGGTGCGTTTCTCATCGTCAATGTTATAGAGCTTAGAAAGTATAGCGTCACGCGCTTCTATGAGCGACAAAATACGCATTTCCTCTTGGCCTGAGGCAGCCATTTGCCCGCGAACGCGAAAGTCGGAATAAATCAAAAGAAGCGATTCGATGGGCAGGTTTTCAAACTCTAAATCCCATGTCGAATGGTTAGCGGCAATGTGCGCGACAGCGGGCATATTGCGCTCGCGAAGCCATTGATCGGTAAAATAGTAATGTAAATACGGTATGCGCTTTGCATCGCTCCCCTTACAGCCGAATTTGCCTATATCATGGCAGGCGGCAGAGGCGCTCACAAGGGCAATATCTGCACTTGCACCCGCTTCATTTGCCTTTCGCGCCATATGTACGGCTACATGGTGTACGCCCGCCGCATGGGAGAGCGGACGAAACGGAAGCAGCTCGTTTCCGATGCGCAAAAGCTCATAATAGAAGCTATCCTCGCACGCATCTTTAAAGGCTATGTATTCCTCCCTCACACGGCTTAATTGAAGCTCCGCATCCGAAACATATAGTATGTCAATCAGCGCATCGTAGGGGCGAAGCGTACGCTCAAACGCGACAAACGCGCGGAGCACGGTAAGATAAAACAACATGCCCTTATCCGCCTCTGTGCTGCGATTTGTTGTAGAGGGAAAAAGCTTGTCCGACAGCGCAGTGTAAACATAGGAAAGCCAGCCTTCCTCGGGCTCTATAGAAAGCTTGTCCAGCACGGGGCGGCAAAGAGAAAGCGTATCGCGGCAAAGCGTTTCCTTTTTAGGCTCTATATTCAAAACAGCCTCACGAAAGCCGGTTTCTAAAAGAAGCGACTTAAGCGCCTTATCGTGGATCCCCGCATGCGGCAAAAACGACGAGGAAAGCGATGTTAACAGGGTTTTATAAAAGGCTGCGAGCGTTTCTCTTTTCACAGCTGTACCCCCAAATGTAAATAAGCCAATTGCTTTTTTTATTATATACTACCAAAGACTGAGAGAAAACAGCTTTAGCCCGATAATAAAGTTATAGAGTTGGCGGTTCAAGCTATCTTAACTCCTACGCTGCTGCCTTTTGTTTATTAAAGCAAAAAACCCCGTTCGGAAAATGATCCGTGAACGAGGTTTTTTTGCGGTCATACAGTTTTTTGCTTTCTACTTTGCGGGTATAGGGCTTAATGCCTTCCCAGGTGTTTCGCCGCTGTGCGTTAAGCTCTTTTTTCCTTTGCTTGCTCAGCTTTTCTTGCGGTATGAATTTTTCCACAAGCATTACCTCCTTTATAGGTTTCCCAAAAACCGCGGGGTTTCAGCATAACACTTTTTCGCATATCCCGCAAGTTAGGCTAGTTTACTATTTATTTTTGCTTTATACATTTTACATGTTGACAAGGAAAAAGTGCTCGCATATACTAATACCATACTAAACCTATATGAATTGAGGTATATATTTTATGAAACTGTATGAGAGTATTACGGAGCTTATAGGCAACACGCCGCTTCTTGTACTGAATAACTATGGAAAAACAGAGGCTTTAAACGCTCGTATCGCTGCTAAGCTTGAATATTTCAACCCCGCCGGCAGCGTAAAGGATCGTATTGCGCTCGCGATGGTCGACGATGCCGAAAAGAGCGGCAAGCTTAAACCGGGCGGGCTTATCATAGAGCCTACCTCGGGCAACACGGGTGTAGGGCTTGCGAGCGTAGCGGCATCCCGCGGCTATCGCGTAATCCTCACCATGCCCGAGACGATGAGCGTGGAGAGAAGAAAGCTCTTGGCTGCTTATGGGGCAGAGCTTGTGTTGACGGATGGTGCAAAAGGCATGAAGGGCGCTATCGAAAAAGCAACAGAGCTTTTAAACGAAAACCCTGGGAGCTTTATGCCCGGCCAGTTCGATAACCCGGCCAACCCGGCTGTGCACAAAAAGACCACCGGCCCTGAGATTTGGCGCGATACGGACGGCAAAGTCGATATTTTGGTATCGGGTATCGGCACCGGCGGCACCATCACCGGAGCAGGCGAATATTTAAAAGCGCAAAACCCTGATGTAAAGGTTGTAGCCGTAGAACCTGCCGCCTCCCCCGTGCTTACGGAGGGCAAAAGCGGTCCGCATAAAATTCAGGGAATCGGCGCGGGATTCGTGCCAACCGTATTGAACACCGGCGTTTACGACGAAGTGATCACCGTACAAAACGAAGATGCATTTCTAGCCGCACGTAAGCTCGCACACGCGGAAGGGATTCTCGTCGGCATCTCCTCGGGCGCGGCACTCCACGCGGCAACCGAGCTTGCCACACGCCCCGAAAACGCAGATAAGCTAATTGTGGCGGTTTTACCCGATACGGGAGAAAGTTATCTTTCTACAGCGCTCTTTGAAGAATAACCTCATGAAGTGACAAGTCACTTTTTAAGAATCTTACCGGATCGAGGCTTTTGCCTCGGTCCGTTTCTTTCTTTCGCTTTTTCCGCTATAATGAACACAAATCAGAAAAAGATTGGTGGGTATTTATGCGGCTGTTGATTACGGATATAGATGATATGCAGTCCATTGAAAATTCTGAGC
>JAEZLG010000080.1 GCA_023435855.1 Bacillota bacterium
GCACGCTCAGGCGTCAACATCCATCTTGACACAGAGGTCGGCAAGGACATCACATTTAAAGCGTTAAAAGCGCAGTACGATGCCATCTATGTGGCCACCGGTACGCAATTCCCCGAAAAGGTCAACATCCCGGGCGAGGAGCTTTCAGGCGTAATCCACGGCATCAACTTTCTCAAAAATGTCAATTTGCGAAGACACATTGATGTCGGAAAAACCGTGGCAGTCATCGGAGGCGGGAATACCGCCATCGACTCAGCTCGCACGGCTGTGCGCCTGGGTGCCGAAAAGGTGATGGTACTTTATAGGAGAACAAAGGAGTCCATGCCCGCCTATGTTGAGGAGGTACATGCAGCCATCGAGGAAGGTGTTGAACTTATTGAACTTGTGGCACCGGTACGGTTTATCGGCAGTAAGCGCGGTA
The DNA here is from genome assembly GCA_023435855.1 of Bacillota bacterium. Taxonomy (GTDB): domain Bacteria; phylum Bacillota; class Clostridia; order Christensenellales; family CAG-138; genus UBA7707. Next base: position 422 of record JAEZLG010000080.1, read on the forward strand.
AGGTCACAAAAATCGAATGTCAACGCATGATGCTCGGCGATTTCGATAAAAATGGGCGGCGCAAGGCCGTACCCATCGAAGGTTCCAACTTTTTAATCGATGTGGATACCGTCATCCCCGCGGTAAGCCAATATTCCGACCTTCCTTTTATCCCAAAAAGCGAGATCGGCGTAACGCCATGGGGTACGTTTATCATTGACAATAAAACCATGATGACGACGATGGTGGGCGTGTTCGCCGGCGGCGACGTCGCCCGCGGGCCCGATACCGTCATACAGGCAATTGCAGACGGCAAGCAAGCCGCGATATCCATCGACAAGTATCTTGGCGGCAAAGGCAAGCTCAACAAGGGTGCTCCGATTGAAATCCCAAACAACTTTAGCGACGACGAATTCATTGAGCATGATCGCTTTGCAGTTGAAGAGCTGGCGATTGAGCGAAGGAAGAATTCATTTGACGAGGTGGATCTCGGGTACCACAAAATCCGGGCGATGGCTGAAGCGATGCGCTGCCTGCAGTGCGACAGGAGGTAGGTGATACGGTATGAAACATATTACAATCAACTCAAAACCGTACATAGTAGACGATTCTCTCACCATTATCGAAGCCGCAAAGCAAAACGGCATTTCCATACCGAGCCTTTGTTATCTTAATGGCGTTCACCAATTCGGCTCCTGCCGCATCTGCGTTGTGGAGGTGGAAGGTGCAAAAGCACTTGTGCCCTCCTGCATGACCACGGTTGAAGACGGCATGGTTATTATGACAAATTCTGCGCGGGTGCGCCGCGCACGAAAGGTACTTTATGAGCTTCTACTCTCCGACCATTCCAAGGATTGCCTTAGCTGTAAGCGCAACCAAAACTGCGAGCTGCAAGAGCTAGGGAAAACCTTAGGAGTAGAAGCAGGCCGCTTCGAGGGAAAACGGTCTGATTGCGTGATTGACACTTCCGTTTCCATTACAAGGGATATGTGGAAATGCATCCTTTGCAGGCGATGCGTAACAGTCTGCGGTGAAATACAGGGTGTCAGCATCATCAACGCACAAAACAGGGGCTTTAAAACCGTGATAAGCCCGGCAATGGAACTGCCGCTTGGCGCAGTGAACTGCGCGTTTTGCGGACAGTGCACCGTAGTCTGCCCCGTCGGCGCGCTCAAAGAAACGGACTCCGTCCAAAAAGTATGGGACGCGCTCAACGACAAATCAAAACGCATGGTCGTGCAGGCTGCACCGGCAGTCCGCGTCGCCATCGGTGAAGAATTCGGTTTTGAGCCCGGCACGCATTGCACGGGCAAGCTGGCAGCAGCGCTTCGGATGTTGGGGTTTGACGACGTGTTCGATACAAACTTCGCTGCCGACCTGACCATACTCGAAGAAGGTACGGAGTTATTGAACCGTATAAAGGATGCCTTCAGCGGCGAAGGCACTGCGCTTCCGATGATTACGAGCTGCAGCCCGGGATGGATTAAGTATGTGGAGCATACGTATCCCGATTCCCTCTCCCATCTCTCAAGTTGCAAATCTCCTCACACCATGCTCGGTGCGCTTATTAAATCGTACTATGCAAACAAAATAGGCTGCGATCCCAAAACCATGTATGTGGTATCCGTTATGCCCTGTACGGCAAAAAAGTGCGAGATTGAGCGCCAGGAAATGCATAACGACGGGCTCCCTAACGTAGATGCCGTGTTGACGACACGCGAGTTAGCCAACATGATTAAAGAAATGGGGATTGACTTTAAATCCTTACCGGATGAGGAATTCGATAATCCGCTCGGCATGTCTACAGGTGCTGCAGATATCTTTGGCCTCACGGGCGGCGTAATGGAGGCTGCTCTTCGCACAGTTTACGAGCTTGTAACGGGGCGCGAGCTGCCTTTTGACGGACTCCATGTAACACCCATCGTCGGCCTAGACCAGGTGAAAGAGGCTGCCGTTACCATTGAGGAACCTTTGGAAGCATATTCCTACCTCGACGGTATCACCTTGCGCGTCGCAGTAACAAGCGGCCTCAAGGGTGCTGAGAAGCTGATGGAGCAGGTGGCGGACAATACTTCACCCTACCACTTTATCGAGGTAATGGGCTGCCCCGGCGGTTGTATTATGGGCGGCGGTCAGCCCCGATCCACCGACACTTTGGTACGTCAAAAGCGGCTGCAGGGCTTATATAAGGAGGACGAAGCCAAAGTGCTTCGAAAATCCCACGAGAACCCGTTTGTCGATGCGCTGTATAAAGACTTCCTTCGTTATCCCAACAGCCACAAGGCACACGAACTGCTGCACACCCATTACGTGCGCCGCGGGAAATTCAACGAATATACGTCGGAGCACTTCGATAAAGGCATTCAACAGGCGCAAAAGCAGAGGGACACCTCAGAGGACCGCAAGATCGGCCATATTGATTCCATCGTACCGGAAGGAAAGCACGCGCGCGAGGAGCTTGAATCCGTTCGCGTGCTCGCGCTGGAATCGGAAAACATCAAGCTCAAGGGTGAGCTTTCGGATTACGCCGAAACCGTTGCGATTCTAAAAAGCGTGATATCCGACTATACGGGGCAAAGCGGAAAACGATTCTAAGCAAGAACCATTAATTAGCATAAGAAAGACCGCGTTCGCGCGGTCTTTCTTATGCATTTGAATAATAAAATGGATAATATTGAATGTTTGTTAGTTTCATTATAAAATACCATATGTACTTTTCTTTTCTCCGCCATTCCATTTTGGAGGTGCGCGCATGGATGAGATACGTCTGCTTATCATAGACAAGGATGAAGCGGTCCGCACGGCGATCAAGCGGATGGCAAGCACACATGGATATGCGTATGATGAAGCTGCAGACGGTATCGCTGCGCTTAAGCTTTTCCGCCGTCACGATTACAATATCGTCATCATGGACCCGGATTTACCGGAACTGGACGGAAGAAACGTATGCCGCCAAATAAGAAAGGTTTCGGATGTCCCCCTACTCATAACATGCTCAAAATGCAGCGAGGAGGATAAACTGACCGCGTTTGAACTTGGTGCTGACGATTACATCGTAAAACCGTTTTTCACGCAGGAGCTTTTTTCGCGCATCCGGGTGTTTTTATACCGCATGGGAAATCTAACAAAGGTTACTTCAACCAAGATTACATTCGGCGGTTTATTTATAGACACGCTTTCGCGCACGGTCTATGTGGATGACTGCATCGCACAGCTCACGCCCAGGGAATACAACCTTTTGTATTTTCTTTCCCAAAACCCGAACAAAGCCTTTTCTCGGGAAACTTTGCTCAATGAAGTTTGGGGCTATGATTTTGCAGGCTCCGACAGGACCGTAGATACACATATAAAAACCTTAAGGGGCAACATCAAGCCGTACGATACTTCCATCGTGACCGTGTGGGGGTTCGGGTATAAGTTTGTAGGTTAAATGCGGAAATCCTATGCCACAATACATGCTGTAAGCCTCAAAAGAAAGGAGTTCATTGTATGAATCAGCAACAACTTGATTGCATGCGTACGGGGGAGGGCTTTATCGCAGCACTTGACCAAAGCGGCGGAAGCACCCCGAAAGCATTACTGCAATATGGTGTCGATAAAGACAGGTATCATAATGATGACGAAATGTATGCTCTTGTACACGAAATGCGCACGCGCATCATCAAAAGCCCCGCGTTTACATCGGAGCGTGTACTTGCGGCAATCCTTTTTGAAAACACCATGGATCGCAAGATCGATGGCCTATATACGGCAGATTACCTTTGGGAAAAGAAAGGTATCGTTCCCTTTTTGAAGGTAGACAAAGGGCTTGCCCCCTTAGAAAACGGCGTTCAGATGATGCTGCCTATCTCGGGTCTTGACGAGCTTCTAAAGCGTGCAGTTTCTAGGCACATATTCGGCACAAAAATGCGCTCCGTTATTAAAGAAGCAAACGAAAAAGGCATCAAAGCGATTGCTGAGCAGCAATTTACGCTCGGTAAGCAAATCGCTTCACATGACCTTATCCCCATACTCGAGCCGGAAGTGGATATTCATAGCGCGGATAAGGAAACATCGGAGCGTTTGCTTAAAGAAGAGATTAAAATGCAGCTTTCGACGCTTAACAACGACGTTAAAGTTATGTTTAAGCTTTCCATACCCACGGAGGATGATTTTTATCGGGATTTGATGGATGATTCTCATGTGATCCGCGTGGTGGCGCTTTCGGGTGGATACTCGCAGCAGGAGGCAAACGCAAGGCTTAAGCGCAATCATGGGCTTATCGCAAGCTTCTCCCGCGCGCTATCTGAAGGCTTGACGGCGCAGCAATCGGACGAGGAATTCAACGCATTGCTTACCTCCTCCATTCTCGCCATTTATGAGGCTTCCGTTACCTGATACGAAACGCAAAAAGATAGAGCTGCCGCGAAGTTTTCTCGCGGCAGCTCTTGTTTTCTTATTACATTACACTTCGATCGTTTCTCCGCACGGAAGGTAACACATATTTAAATTCTGCTTTGACAAAAACTGAAATGCCTCAACTCCGGTGCAATGGCATGTATAAAACTGAACCTTTTGATGTTTCTGCAGCTCACCGGCAATTTCATGTAGCAATTCTTCAGACACGGTTTTCTTTGTCAAAGGGTTCCAGAGATGATACCCACCTACGCAAACTTGCGGGGAATAGTCTTTCGCTCTTTCCAAGATATTCACAACGCCCGCATGCCCGCAGCCCATAATAAGGGCAGTTGTATTTTCCTTAATCATCAGGCTCTGTTCATGACGGAAATCATCTTTCCCGTCTTTCATGTACAAGGCATCATTGGCTTTCGAATAACATTTTTCTGTATTACCCACGGTAAATAAACTCAGTTCATCATGGTTAGGATAATCGCCTTCTGTCAAATCGATTTGAGAATGGTTTTTAAGTTTATTGTCAATCCCCACGTTTACCTTAAAAAAGAGAAGCTTGCT
>JAEZLG010000147.1 GCA_023435855.1 Bacillota bacterium
CTCGCAAGAGCGCCTTCCATCCCGGCGATTGCAATGATCACACTGGCGCGCATAATCTCTTCCATATGCGAAAGAAGTCTGTGAAGCCCTGCTACGCCTACATCGTAAAGCCGCACAACGCGGTTGCCTAAGGCTTGTGCTGTGAGAGCTGCTTCCTCGGCCACAGGCATATCACTTGTGCCGCCGGTCGCTACAACAATCTCACCTAAGCCCGTGGCTTTCGGCATTTCCCCCACGATACCGATACGGCCCATTTCATGATAGGTAAAGGGAAGTCCAACTCGCATAAAATCAGCGGCATTTTTATCTAGCCGTGTGATGAGTATGGTCTTTTGCCCCTTTTCAAGCATGACTTGGGCAATTCTTTGAATTTGCTCAGGGGTTTTACCCGCACCGTATATGACTTCTGCCACACCCTGACGGATGCCGCGATGCACATCGAGCTTGGCAAAGCCCAAATCCTCAAAAGGGGCCATTTTAAGCTTAATAACGGCATCGTTCACCGACATCTCGCCCGTAGATACTTTTTGCAGCAATTGCCGTATCTCTTGTTGCTCCATACTTACCTCCCCTTAAGGTCTAAAAGCACCGTTTCAAAAAACGGCCTTAAGTTTTCAACGACAGCTTCGCGCTCCGCTACAGCTCGCTCCATTTGCTTTATCGTAAACTGCAGCCTTGCCGCGTCGTGAAATACCCTTACGCGAAAATCCGTAAATCCCATTTTGAATAACGCGCCTTCAGCACCCTCCACGCGGCTTAAAAGCTCCGCCGTAATCGGGGTATCCGTTGGCACACGCGTAGCCAGGCAAGCATACGCGGGCTTATCCCACGTAAAAAGCCCCGCTTCCTTGGAAAGCCGCCTAATTTCATCCTTCGAAAGACCGCACTCCCTTAATGGCGAGCGTACACGAAGCTCTTGTAAGGCACGCATACCGGGGCGGTCCCCCACATCATCGGAGGCGTTGGTACCATCAATCAAAACGGGGTAACCATCTAAAACGGCCCGCTCTTTAAGCACCCCAAACAACGCTGTTTTACAATGATAGCAGCGATCTTTCGGATTGGCAGCGACTGCTTGGAGACGAAGCGCGTCAAACTCGATTATGGTCAACTCCACACATAAATGCGCCGCGAGCTTTCTAGCATCCTCAAACTCAAACTGCGGCTGGAACACGGTTTTGATGTAATACGGGCGCACATCGGCACCGTAATGAAGCCCTGCGAATAAAAGATAAGAAGAATCTACACCACCCGAAAAACCCAGTGCAACTTTGGTATTTTCTTTAAAAAAACCCTCAAGCGTCATACGCCGTTCCCCTTCCGGTACGGCAGGATTGCTTCCACGCCGCACGCATCCATCAATTTTTCATTGAATAATATTTCGTTCGATATGCCGTCTGCGAATACTTTTCCGTCCTTCAAAAGCACAGCCCTTTTACAGGTCTCCAAAGCAAATGTAAGATCATGTGTGGCAACGAGTTTTGTGTGGCTTAGGCTGTTAAGTGTTTGAATAAGATTTCGCCGGGCTTTAGGATCTAAAAAAGCGCTCGGCTCGTCAAATAACACGAACTTAGGCTCCATGGACAATACCGATGCGAGCGCCACCATGCGCTTTTCACCGCCGGATAACCTTGCACCGCTTTTGCCGCTTAGATGAGAAATTTGAAGCGTCGTTAGATACTTCTCCACCTGAGCTTCAACATCCTCTACACCCAAATTCCTCGGACCAAACGCTATGTCCTCGTAAACCGTGGGCATAAAAAGCTGATCGTCCGGGTTTTGAAACACCACACCCACTTGAGTGCGGATAAGGCGCACCGTTTCTTTTGTGAGCTTCATACCGTCAACGATAATTTCCCCGTCTGAAGGAAGCACGCCTACGACCGCCATGATGAGAGAGGTTTTGCCCGCGCCGTTTGCACCGATGAGCGCTACACTTTCCCCTTCATCGACCGTGAGAGTAAGTGCATCTACCGCTTGGGTCTTATCGGGATATACGACCGATAAATCGTTGATTATATGCATCAAATAATCCCTTCCAGCCATGCACCTAGCGCCCCCTGTACGTCTGTTAGTCTAAACAGGATAGACGAACCTACGGCTATGATAAGGAAAAGCCAATCCGCTGCGGTAAAACGCTTTTGAAATACCTCTCGTGCAAAGGATGGATAACCTCGGCATTGCATGGCATTATAAACGCGCTCCGCACGGTCGAAGCTGCGCAAAAGAAGCTGACCGACAAAGCTCCCCATATGCTTCATATTTACGCCTCGTGCGTTTGGGCATCGAAGCGCATATGCCGTGTGCATGCCGAATACTTCCTCCGCAAGCGTTCCGAGATAGCGGTAGATCATTTCAAACAAATTCACGATAACAGCGGGCACACGAAGCCTCTTTAGAGCACCCGTCAGCTCGTAAAAAGGCGTGACCGCGACGAGGATGAGCACTGCCGCTATGCTTAGAAAAGTGCGTAAAATCAGTACCAGAAAGCTCACCATGCCATAGCTTATTGCAACATCGCCGAAACGGAATAAGATCGCACGGTCGAAGATAATGTTTGAGAGCCCTGCAAACAGTACAAAAGGCAGCGCAACGAGCAAGCGCTTTATAATCATAAAAAAAGGTATCTCCGAAAGCGCCATAACAAGAACGGGGTAAAAAACGTATGGCACAAGGCGACTTATCTCATAGCTGTTAAACGATACCATGCATACGATGTAAACAAGCGTCGCGAAAAGTTTCGCGTTGGGGTGTAGATTGTGAATAACAGAATCACCGGATGCAAGCTGTTCCAGCGAATAAATCTCCTGCAGTTTTGCGCGTATATTTGCCATGCATATACCCTTTACTTAACAACCGCTTGTATAATGTTCGTCCGTTATTCGGTTATACGGCCGCCTTTCTTTTCTTTTTCACCCATGCGATGATAATGCCGATTGCACCCGCAATCGCGAAGGTGACAATAGAACCTATTATGCCTGCAACGCTTGTTCCCGCGGCATTTTCAGCGTCCGATTTAAATGCATAATCCGGCATGAAAGCCGCAGCATCCTGCGCGGCTGCAGCACCGTCGTAAATACCGCCCGCAGCCTCGAGTTCCGCTGTGCCCGCGACCTTTTCCATGGACCATTCAAGCCCGTCAGGGTAGGTTGAAGCAAATAAAGATAACCCACCGCCCACAACAAGCGTAATAACGGCAAGCGCAATAACGGCTTTTTTTACAGAAACGGTCTTTCCCATTTCACGTCGCTCGCTCGTGCTTTCAAGTATTTCCGGCCTTAGCTTATATACGAAAGCGAGCACTGCAGCCGTAATAATCCCCTCCGCAATTCCAATTGCGAGATGGATAGGTTGCATCATTACGAGAAACGCAGAAAACGGAAGCTCGGTAATGCCGGATAGGAGCGTTTCAAGCACCACGGAGAATGCGCCTAATTGAAGCCCCAGGATTACAGATACTATGGATGCAAGGCTCAGTCTCTTCACGGTAATTCCCTTTTTCGTGAGAGGTTTAAAGATAAGCGGATAAACGATAAGGCATGGCAGCACGCCCAGGTTAAAAATGTTGCACCCGAGCGCTAAAAGCCCTCCATCCGCAAAAAACAGTGCCTGTATTGCAAGTACCGCTGCGACAGTGAGAAAAGCGGGAAACCCACCGAGAAGTGCCGCAAGTAAAATACCGCCGCCTATATGGCCGCTCGACCCTGTTCCAGGAATGGTGAAGTTGATCATCTGTGCAGCGAATACAAACGCTCCTGCTACCGCCATCACGGGCAGTTTCCTTTCGCTGAGTTCGTCTTTCTTGATTTTTACCGAGGAATAGGCCATTGCGCCTGCACTCACCGCGCACATTGCAACGCCTACCGCAGGCGATAAAAGTGCATCCGCCATGTGCATGGAAATCTACCTCCAAATAAAAAATTGCCAAAAAAGCGAGCCGGCCTTGGCCGGTCGATCGCCTTCGTGGCAACCCAATTGAGCATCAAACATGTATAGAGTAAACGTGCGATCCCCGTCGGAGGACTTTGGCTTCTTCATGAAGCCTTCTTAATTTATGATAGCATACGCCACACAACAAACTCAACCTTACAATTCCTTGAGCTTATCTACCGCATTTTGGATGAGCTTACCCATGGTTAGGTCTTCTACACCCACAACGATGCTGTCGCAATGGTTGACAGGAATAAGAATCCGCTTTGCGCTACTTTGTCCCACAGCCACAGCCATTTTAGGCGTTACCTCGCCGAGCATGGAATCGGCTATTACAATACCTATGGGGCCGATAATGACATCCGCCCGCCTACAACAAACAATCACGGCATTTTCGCCGGTAGCTGCAGCGTCCGCACCGGCTTTGAGCATGGCTGCCGT
>JAEZLG010000189.1 GCA_023435855.1 Bacillota bacterium
GAAGAACAAGTGCTGAACCTTACCCCTGAGGATGGTGGAACGGTGACACTTTATGCCGTCTGGACACCGTACATTTACACGGTAAGCTATAACGCCAACGGAGGCACGGGCACCACCCTTCCAAGCAGCCATTCTTATGATGAAGCGAAAGCGCTTACATCAAACGGCTTTACAAAAAAGGGGTATGTCTTTGCGGGGTGGGCAACCGGTGCAGATGGTGCGGTCATCTATTACAATGGGCAAAGCGTTATGAACCTTACGGCAATAGATAAAGATACGGTAGAGCTGTTCGTTGTTTGGGTAAAAGACGACGATTTGACGTCCGACTCTTCGGGAACTGTTGTAAACTGCACAAGCGGCGTTAACGTTCGAAGCGGGCCGGGCACGAACTACTCCATCCTTGGTGCCGCACCAAAGGGCGCTACATACACGATTATCGGGCAATCCGGAGCGTGGTTTAAGGTGAATTTCGGCGGTACAGAAGGGTATATATCAGCGAGGTACTTTTCGGTGGCAGCGCAGGCTTCTAAACCCTTTTCATCAATGCCGCAATCCGGACAGGGAACGGTCAAAAACTGTACGAACAGCGTCAATGTACGAAGCGGGCCGGGGAGGCAGTATTCTATCCTTGGTTTTGCACCTAAGGGCGCGGCATACTCGATCACCGGGCAATCCGGCGCGTGGTATAAAATAGATTTCGGAGGTAAGGTAGGGTATATTTCAGCGGATTACTTCTCGGCATCCGAAGTTTTACCCGCTTCCCCGGTAGAATCCGGACAGGGTACGATTGTCAACTGTAATCATAGTGTCAATGTACGAAGCGGGCCGGGAACGGAGTATTCCATCCTTGGTTTTGCACCAAGGGATACAATATACACAGTGATCGAAAGAACCGGTGCATGGTACAAAATAGATTTTAACGGGATGACGGCGTATATTTCAGCGCGCTACGTTTCAATCGGCAACGAATAACAAGCCTCATTGCAGAAATCGATTGCCTAAGTCTGATTACGAATATCTCAGGAGCCCGGGTCTTTTCGTGTTGATTGGAGGACTTGGGCTTTTCCTAGGATTTACAAGGTTTTGCGGCGTGCGTTCATTGACAAGGGGGTAAGGGTAAAATAGAATATAGGTATGAACAGCAAATACTTTTTCCTGACAAATCAATTAAACGAAGCGGAAACGCGTGTCGTTACCAGCATCGTCAATCATATTGAAAACGGCGAGGAACGCATGGGTATTGCGAAAATCGCCGCAGAGAATTATGTCTCCACCGCGTTTATAATAAAAATGTGTAAAAAGCTCGGTTATAACGGGTATACGGATCTTGTGTATAAGCTATCTCAGCAGCGTGAGAGCAGCCCTCAACTTAACGATTATGAGCTAAAAACACTCATAGACGATTACAACGAAGACCATGTGAAAGAGTTTATCTCTTACCTTCGGCAGTTCCACGATCGGAAGATGTTTGCCGTCGGTGCCGGGTTTGCCGATATTGTGGCTGAATATATTGCGCAACGTCTGGCTGTCTGCGGATTCATGGTGTTTAACCGGGTACATTTCTACGATTATATGCTGTTTCGCAGCAGCAACGCGCAGGTTATGCAAACCAACGTGGAGCCTGCCGTAATCATCGCTATTTCACAAAGCGGAGAAACGGACATAGTTCTAAACGACGTACGTCGAGCGCGGCAAAACGATTTTCGTGTTGTCTCCTTCACCAAAATGCGCAACTCTACGCTTGCCGGCATGTCCGACTTGACATTTATTATAGATGGAACAAGAGAAGCGCTTATCTCAACACAGCCAAATTCTTTTTTCGGCAAGGTAATTTTAGCGTTTGACGAAATGCTTGGCATATATTTCCGCGAAGAGCAAAACGGATAAGTTAAGACCACGAACCTCCTTCAGCTCTTCCGGCAGAAATAAAAAAGTACACGCAAAAGTACAAATTTTTTCGAGATAGGCATGTTACAATCAAGCAAGTAACATGTCGTTTTTTTGATGCAACGGGAGCAGATGATGGTTGATGATATCCAAACAATAGTTTTTGACCTTGACGGGACAATCTATCAAAACACGGTTTTTCACCGGGATTACCTATATTTCTTGGTGGAGGGTACGGATAAGGAAACTTGGGCTGATGCGCTGATCGATTATACCGATTCGGTGTTTCGCGGAGAGCGTCTCACGATGAACGCGTTTTATGCAGTAAAAAGAGTCGAAGAGCAGTCGCCGGCTACGTTTTTTCAAGCGTTGGAAGCTGCTCGCCTACCGGATTATCCCTATGAGAAAGCGATTTTGCGCGAGGATTGCCTCTTTACCGGTGATGCTTGGGCTGTGGTAACATTAATCGGGAAAGCGCTCGGTTTAATCGAGGGTGATCGCGGTGATGTAATCTACAGACGCACCCGGGAAAAAATGACATCGGACGGAATGACGGGAAGCGTTCGGCTGCGTGATGCCATTCGATCCCTTAGCGGCAAATTTGATACCATTCTCCTGAGCAACTCCTATGAAAGCACTGCGGTCGAGTTTTTGGATCAGCTTGGTTATGCAAATACGTTTGAAAAAACCGTATTCTCCGCAAATAAGCCGCACGGTATGATTGATGCGCTCCGTAAGAAGGAGCCTGCGCTGTTTGAAAGGCCCGAGAGCATTTTGACCATCGGCGACCATGCTTTTAACGACCTTTTCCCGCTGCAGCGGCTTGGCAGCCGGACCCTGTGGGTCAATCCTTTTTTTAACATCCGGGAACCTTTGTACGATGCAACCGTACGCACGCCGGAGGAGTTGGCGGAGTATCTGGAGGGAATGTGTCAGCGGAAGCTTTAGAAAGCCCTCCTTAAATAAGCAAACGATTATCAACTTCAAGAAAGGAAAGAAAACCATGAAGAAGCTCATATCCATTGCACTGTCCGTTCTTATGCTTTGCACAGTCCTAACCGCGTGCACTGCGCAAAACGGCGGAACAGAACCCACAAATGCTCCTGTGTCTGAGGAAACCCAGCAACCGGAAGTGACGACGCCCGCAGAACCCATTGAGGTCGTCCTTTGGCACACGTTGACGGATCACCACCAGGCAGCGCTTGATGGAATTATCGCGGGCTTTAATGCCTCGCAAACCCAGTATACCGTCGTTGCCGAGCAGCAGCCTTACAGCGAGTGGGCAGCTAAGCTCCTCCAGGCAGTAAGCACAGGAACCGGCCCTGACTTTGCAACCATGTTCCCCTCCGATGCAATTAACTATATGAACGAGGGCTATCTGTATGACATGACGGAGCTCGTTAACGACCCTGAGACCGGAATACCGGATCTTAAAGAGCAGACAGCTCCTGGTCTTTATTCGGAAATTACGCAGTGGGGCAATGAATCCGTTTACCTAATCCCCGTGCTTTACGGCAGCGAGGTGCTCTTTTATAACAAGACCATGTTCGATAACTTGGGTTTGAGCGAGCCCAAAACATGGACGGAACTTGAGGCTTGCGCCAAGGCGATTTATGAGAACTATGGCATCGCAGGCTTCGGTACCGACTCCATCACCGATTCATTCCAGGGTTGGATTAGGCAGGCCGGCAGCGACTATATCGACGTTGCGAACAATACCATGGCAATCGATCGCGACATCGCAATCGAAAAGCTCGACTGGTTTGCAAACGGTGTTAAAGAAGGTTACTTCCGCCTTGTCGGCGAGGATTATTATTTCTCCAATCCCTTCGGCAGCCAGGCCGTCGGTATGTATGTCGGTTCGGCAGCGGGTATAGACTATGTCTATTCTGCAATTCCCGAGGGCGAAGGCAACTTTGAAGTAGCAGCCTGCCCGATCCCGCAGGAAGGCCCGAACAAGTACATCTCGAGCTGGGGCACTACCTATGTTTGCATGTCCAAGGATGAAGCGCATGCCCAAGGCGTACTCGCTTTCCTCAAGTATATGACCGAGAAAGATACGCTCGTCGGGTGGGCAACCGCCTTTGGCAGCGCGCCCGCACGCAAGGAAGCCATTGAGGATCCTGCTTACCTGGCGTATGCCGAAACCAACATCGCCGCCAAAGCGCTGATTGCGGAATACGACTATATCGGCTTCCTGCCCAGCGTCCCGGGCGCTGCGACGGTTCGTACCGAGATTGACAAGATGGTTCAATCCGTAGCACTCGGCGTGAGCGATGCTGCGACTGCATATGACAACTTTATC
>JAEZLG010000009.1 GCA_023435855.1 Bacillota bacterium
GTATCAATCCGAGCAACGACGGTAAAATTATCCGCCTCGTGTTCCCCGAGCTTACCGAGGAGCGCCGCAAGGATCTCGTAAAGACCGTGCGCAAAAAGGGTGAAGAATCCAAGGTTGCCATCCGCTCTATTCGCCGCGACGCTATGGAAGCGGTGAAAAAGCAGAAAAAGGATGGGGAAATCACCGAAGACGACCAGAAAAAACTAGAGGATCAGATGCAAAAGCTCACCGACGGCATGATCAAGGATATCGATACGATTACGGCCGATAAGGAAAAGGAGATCATGGAAGTTTGAGTTCCGTTTTGGGGCTTCCTGTTGAGGAGGCTGTCCGTATTCTTAACGCGGAAGGCTGTGCTGTGCGGCTTGTCGAAACGCGAAGCCGCAAGGGTGTAAACGGCAACGAAACGCGCGTGGTGCGCGAAAGGGTATTAGATAGCGGCGAGACAGAACTCATATATTCGGTTTTCAAAACCGATCATACTTACGGGGGATGACGGGGTTTTCCCGCCGTCCTCTTTTGTTTCAGGATGTGAACAAAGATGATTTATACGGAGAAGGAGCTTGCAGCGCTCGGGCTTAACGAGTATCTCCCGAAGCATGTCGGCATCATCATGGATGGCAACGGCAGATGGGCGAAGCAGCGTATGCTGCCGAGAAGTTTAGGCCACCGCGCGGCGATGAATAAGCTTAGGAGTACAATCAGGCTTTCTTCGGATTTATCCATTGAAGCGCTTTCGCTCTATGCGTTTTCCACGGAAAACTGGTCCCGCCCCGAAGGCGAAGTAAACGCGCTTTTTGACCTACTGGTAGAATACTTTACGCGCGAAATCGACGAGCTTTATCAAAACGGCGTTTGTGTTCGCATATTGGGCGATGCTGCAGCGTTCCCCGAATCTGTCCGGCAGGCCATACAGAACGCTACGGAGAAAACACGCGAACTGACAGGGCTAAAGCTCAATATAGCGCTCAATTACGGGAGCCGCGCCGAGCTTGTGCACGCAACAAAAAGCTTGTGCGAGCAGGTTTTACGAGGTGAGCGCAAGGTGGAGGAGATCGATGAGGAAGCGCTGTTTCAATCCCTATATACCGCAGGGCTACCGCAGCTCGACTTGTTAATCAGAACGGGCGGCGAAAAACGGTTGAGCAACTTTATGCTTTTACAAGCGGCTTATGCTGAGCTCTATTTTACGGAAGTTTACTGGCCGGATTTTTCCGAGAAAAAATACATCGAGGCCTTGAAGGAGTTCCAGCGGCGCGACAGACGCTTCGGGGCCGTCAAGTGAAGTGAAAAGTATGGGGAAAAAGATCGTTGTGGGGATGCTTCTCGCGTGTGTGTTTTTCGCAGTGCTGTATTTTGGAGGTGCGGCGCAGGGCATAGCGTTTACGCTCATCACAGTATTGAGCTTTTACGAGATGGGGAGTTTGTTCCGTACCAAGGGCAAAAGCGTTTTTTTGTGGAGCGCTTACGCGTTTGCAGCGCTTTATTACGCGGCTCGAGTCTATTTTGGCATGCGAGGCATCATAACGCTGTTTCTGCTCGCGGTGTTTGCCATTTTTGCCGAGCGCATATTCAACAAAAAACGGAACACAGAGGACACACTTTTTTCACTTGCGGTTTTCATGTATCCGCTATTGCTTTATGCTATACTGGTAGAAAATGTGGCAAATCCCAACTACGCGTTTTCCCGGACGGCCATGTTTTTAATATTCGCCGGCCCGCTTTTCGGGGATACATTTGCCTATTTCTTTGGCACGTTTTTCGGCAAAAAGAAGCTCTGCCCGCATCTTAGCCCCAATAAGACTGTGGCGGGTAGCATAGGCGGGCTCGTGGGAGGCGTTTTGGGAGGGCTTGCAGCCTACTATATGCAACTGCTTTTTCAAGGAGATTTCCCGCTGCAGCATATGCTTTTTCTCGGTTTATTGATGGGCGCTGCGGGGCAGATAGGAGACTTATTTGCGTCTTCCATTAAGCGCTGGGCGCAGGTAAAGGATTTCGGGAAAATATTCCCGGGCCATGGCGGTACTCTTGATAGGCTCGACAGCGTTTTGATGTGCGCTCCCATAGCGTACATATATTTTACATGGATATGCGGCATACAGACATGGTAAAACGCGTAAGCATACTGGGCAGCACAGGCTCTATCGGCACGCAAACGCTCGACGTATTGCGAGCGCACAGCGAGTTTCAAGCTGTGGCAATCTGTGCTAACAATAACGTTTCTAGCGTAATCATGCAGGTGCATGAATTTTTGCCTTCCCTCGTTGGCATGAGCGACGAAAACGCCGCGCGGGAGTTAAAGGCACAGCTGCCTTCAGGCGTAAAGCTCGTTTCAGGCCCTAATGCGGCTCAAATTTGCGCCGCATATGAAGATGCCGATATTGTCGTCAACGGCATATCGGGCTTTTCCGGAACAAAGCCGTTGTTTGCGGCACTCGAGGCGGGGAAAACCGTTGCGCTCGCTAACAAGGAAAGCGTTGTATGCGCTAAAGCGGCTTTTAAAGAGGTATTAAAGCGCGGCAGTGGGAAAATACTGCCCGTGGACAGCGAGCAATCCGCATTGTTTCAATGTTTGAAAGTCGGGAAAAAGCGCGAGGTGAAGCGCCTCGTTTTAACCGCTTCGGGCGGCCCGTTCCGCGGCTTTACCAAAGAAATGCTCAAAAATGTTACACCGGAGCAGGCCGCAAAGCATCCCACCTGGAATATGGGCGCAAAAATTACCGTGGACAGCGCAACTTTGTTTAACAAGGGCCTTGAGGTTATGGAGGCAAGCTGCCTTTTTGACATAGCGCCCGAGAAGATATCGGTACTCGTGCATCCCGAATCGGTTATTCACTCCATGGTGGAGTTTTGTGACGGCACAAACATCGCACAGCTGAGTAAGCCCGATATGCGGCTTGCCATCTTGTATGCGCTGTCCTACCCCAATCGCGCTAAAACAGGCTACGGCGAACTGCGTTTAGAAGAAATCGGTGCGTTGCATTTTGAGCTTCCGGATGTAGCTGCGTTTCCCGCCATACCGCTCGCATATGAAGCGCTAAAAGAGGGCAATGTTTTACCGGTAGCGTATAATGCCGCAAACGAGGTTGCGGTATCGCATTTTGTGCGCGGTGAGCTTGGGTTTTTAAACATAGCGGAGCTCGTCGAAAAAACCATGGCACGTATGCCTCGGGCAAAGGTCGTTTCGCTGGATGACGTGTTTTTGGCGGATCAAGAAGCAAGAAGAATTGCGGAGGATTTGGTGTAATGACACCGCAATTGCGGTTCCATCCGGGCGGAACATATCCGCCCGCATACCCCATTTAAGGAGGTAATTATCGCTCGATGAGCACTTTTGTTTCTATACTATTGGCGCTTTTGGTACTGAGCTTTTTTGTTGTGATACATGAGCTCGGGCATTACGGCGTGGGCAGGCTTCTTCGCTTTGGCATTGTGGAGTTTGCAGTAGGCATGGGCCCCGTCATTTTTAAGGTAAAAAGGAAGGGTATCGATTATTCGCTTCGGGCGCTTCCCATAGGCGGTATGTGCCGCTTTTACGGGGAGGACGAAGATGTACCTAAGGATGCCGTAAACGGTGTTCCGTTTAATGAGCAAAAGGTTTGGAAGCGCTTTTTGGTGGTGCTCGCAGGGCCTGTGATGAATATACTGTTCGCGGTTCTTTTTGCAATCATCGCGCTTGTAAGCTATGGCGATTACGCCATGCAGATCAAGGAATTTTCCTATGAAAATTCTCCGGCGGAGGTCGCTGGGCTTTTACCAGGGGACATTTTCGTGAATATCGACGGTAAAGAGATTACCTATTCCTCGCAGACGACCGATTTTATCGTAGCTGCAAACAGCGAGGAGAGCCCCATAACGGTGCTTCGAAACGGTGAGAGAAAAACATTCATCGTGCGGGATTTCTATAGTGAAGCAGACGGGCGCAACATGCTCGGTGTGCAGATTGACTACGCACGCGTACAGTATGGGTTTTTTGAGGCCTGCGGCCGCTCGGTCGGTTATGTTTGGTCCATGATTGAAGAAATGGTGAAATTCTTGGGCTCCGTGTTTACGGGTACCGTTCAATCAAGCGATGTGGCGGGGCCTGTAGGTACCATCAACATCATAAGCCAGGCGGTGCGTGCGGGGTTTGAAACGGTATTGAGGCTTGCAGTTTTAATAAGCGTCAACCTAGGGTTCATTAACATTTTGCCCTTTCCCGCGCTTGACGGCGGGAGGCTCGTGTTTATGGTTGTGGAAGTCATCCGCGGCAAGCCCGTTTCCTCACAAAAAGAAGGCGTTGTGCACTTCGTCGGCTTTGTGCTGCTGATGGCACTCATGGCCTATCTTGTCGTGAAGGATGTCATAGGATTGGTGAACGGATAAGGTAAGACGTACGTCAAACCGGCAGTCCGAAGGCACAGGGATTCGAATCTCCTTACCTTAAACACTTTTGGGGAACTGCATCGATAGGGGGTACATAAGTGTGCTAAGAAAAATCAAGCGCTCCGTTTTGGTGCGCGGCGTGCAAATCGGCGGGGGCTCAACGGTCACGATCCAATCTATGACCAACACGGATACGGCGGATGTTAACGCCACCGTGGAGCAAATTAAAAGGCTCGAACGTGCGGGCTGCGAAATCGTTCGCGTTTCGGTCTACAACGAGAACTGCGTCAGCGCTATCCCTTCCATTTTGGAGCGCATAACAATACCGCTTGTGGCGGACATCCATTTCGATTATAAGCTTGCTATAGGCGCCATGAAAAAGGGCGTTCATAAAATTCGTTTTAACCCCGGTAACATAGGAAACGCCGCTAATGTGCGCGAGCTTGTTGCCTGTGCTAAGGACTGCCGCGTTCCCGTGCGTGTCGGCGTCAATGCAGGCTCGCTTGAAAAAAGCATGCTCGAGCGCTTCGGCGGCCCGACAGCCGAGGCACTGGTCGAAAGTGCACTTAAGCATGCTGCCATTTTAGAGCGCGAGGGCTTTTACGACACGGTTCTATCCATAAAAGCTTCCAATGTGCGTGATACGGTGAATGCCTATCGCATGGCGGATATGCGCTGCGACTACCCGCTGCACTTAGGAGTTACGGAGGCGGGATTGGGTGCTTCTGCCTTGGTGAAAAGTTCCATAGGCATAGGCTCGCTTCTATTGGAGGGCATAGGCGATACGCTGCGCGTTTCCCTTACGGGCGACCCTGCACTTGAGGTAAAGGCCGCTCAGCTTATATTAGGTTCGGTAGGGCTTCGTAAAGAAGGTATTGAGATTATAAGCTGCCCCACCTGCGGAAGGTGCAATGTCGATCTTGAAGCGATTGCGAAACGCGTGGAAACGGAACTCCCGCAGGATAAGGGCTATCTTAAGGTTGCAGTCATGGGATGTGCCGTGAACGGCCCCGGCGAGGCCATAGAGGCCGATGTCGGCATCGCGTTTGGCGAAAACAACGCCGTTGTGTTCAAACGCGGCGAGCGCGAGTTTGCAGGCCCGTTGCCCGATGTTATAGAACAATTCCTGCAGACAGCTAAACAAATGCTCGAAGGATAACGTTATTGTAGGGGCGGATAGCATCCGCCCGCGTTTACCGTAGAGGCTAGGGCGGATAGTATCCGCC
>JAEZLG010000246.1 GCA_023435855.1 Bacillota bacterium
GTCCAGCTCCGCCTTTTTCTGCTCACATCCCGGCTTGCCTAAAAGTGCGTAGGTTGCGTTTTTGCCCTCCTCCACGCCCGGCTGATCGAACGCATTGATGTTAAGAAGTTCACCTGCAAATGCCGTCTGCATCTCAAATATGTAGATAAGCTGCCCTACCGTGAACGCATTAACCTCGGGGACAGTGATGGTCTTACTCATATGACCGCTCTTCATCACCGCGTACTCGGTGGCGCGCTGCTCGGATTCTATCAGTTCGTTGAAGCTGTGACCGCTTAAAAAAGCAACATCGGGCAGCTCGTCAAACGCGCGCGGGATCACGACATTTTGCCTGTATTCACCTACGCGCAGGAAAGTAATCACCTTGTCAAACGGGCCTTCGGTATATAACTGTACCTGCGAGTGCTGGTCTGTCACACCGAGTGCCTTCACAGGTGTCTGTCCGCAGTTCACGCGTAACCCGTTTACATCAAACGCCTTACCGAGAGATTCC
This sequence comes from Bacillota bacterium, assembly GCA_023435855.1. Taxonomy (GTDB): domain Bacteria; phylum Bacillota; class Clostridia; order Christensenellales; family CAG-138; genus UBA7707. The sequence goes on from JAEZLG010000246.1 coordinate 494, forward strand.
GCCCAAAGCTGCGCGTACCAATCTGCCATAAATTTTAAAGAATCGGCATAGGGCATCATTACACCTATGTTGCAGCCCGCGTCCATCGCAAGCTTTTCAAGGATAGCAAGCGCAGCGGCCGGATTAGCCCAAACATTGCGGTTAGAGCAAAGCTCATCGGCATACGCCGCACCTGATAGCAGCTCGTCTATATTGATACCGCAGACAGCTGCAGAGAGTAAGCCAACCGGGCAAAGTTCGCTGAATCTGCCGCCTACGCCGTCCGGCACATAAAATGTGCGAAGCCCATTCGTCTGCGCAATTTTTATGAGATTTCCCTTTTTCTCATCGGTTGTGGCAATCACGTGCTCTGTCCATTTATCACCGAAGCGCTTTTTAAGAAGGTTCACCACCAATAGAAGCTGTGCCATCGTTTCCGAGGTGCTGCCGGACTTTGTGATGACGTTGAAAGCCGTACGCTCGAGGTTGATTATATCAAACAATGACGCCATGCGCTCGGGATCGATATTGTCCTCAACGTAGAGCTTGGGACCGTTTCGTTTCTCATTTGGCAGCTCATTGTAGCGAAGATGCGATAGTGCCTGCTGTACAGCAATGGGTCCAAGTGCACTTCCTCCTATACCGAGGACCACGAAATTGTCGAAATTGCCCCGTACATATTCAGCAGCAGCTTTGATATCGCGAATAACCTGCGTTTGGTTGTATGGCAAATCACGCCATTTCATTTGAGCGCGTTTTTCCTCAAGTGCTGCGGCGGCGTTTGAAAGCGCACTTTCCGACGCTTCAAGCTGCGCTTTGCGTAAACCGCGCTCCCCGATAAGATCAGATATCATATTGTTATAATCCACGCGCACGCGCATCGACTCACGCCATGCCTTGTTTTCGTAACGGTTCATAAATGTCCTCCGAGAGCTATAAATTTATAAGGACCGGTATATGCCGGGTCTCCCTCTTTTTCTTGAGCGCATTGGCAATTCGCCCGCGTTCACAGCTATTTAGTATAACACAGAATTTAGCGTGTTTGGACTATTTTTTATAGAGGTGGCAGCATGAAAAAAAAGTTTCACGCCCTCGAACGACCGCAGGTTTTGCTTTATGTACTGGCCGGGCTTCTTATCTGTGCGTCGGGAATAGTATTGTTCCTGCTCCTGCAAAAGCCGCATGGGCATTTAGAGGTGACCGTGGTGGACGCATATACGCTTCGTCCGCTTGAAAATACATCCGTCGTAATACCCGAAAGCGGTATAACGGCAGTTACAGACGCCAACGGAAAAGCGCTTTTAAAAGGTATTCCTGTCGAAAAGGACAGCACTCTCAACGCATTACTCCCCATGGATTGCGGTAGGGTGACATTGTTGGTATATCGCGATGGTTATCTTCCGTTTGCACTTTTTTACACACAGGTGTACGAAAACCGTATTCGAAACGGTCCAACAATTTATATGTTTCCAACAGGGACAGAAAGCGGAATTGAGGCCATTACGGTAATTGAAGCACCTGCTTACCTATGGGTCAAGGAGCTCCTTGAAAATCATCAGCCTAACGGCTGAAACACTATATCGCGAGATTTGTTTTCAACTAAGACACGAAATATACGTACATATATGCTATAATAATGAATAGCAACTGCAAATTCTTGGCGCACAGACAAGCCCCGGAGGATACATGCGAAAAGCGAACGAACAGACACGCAGCTTATGGAGAACGCAGCTTAAAAAACTGCCGTGGCTGCTTCTTATACCGCTGGGTCTTTATCTAAACAACCTTGCTTTAAAGAATCCTGAATGGATTGAGCGGAACTTCAGCAACGGCATATATCCTAATATCAGCAACGCAATCGCTTTTCTTACTTCGAGAACAAACTATTCTGTTGCGGAATTTCTTATTTATGCCCTTGTTGCGTTTATTTCCATATACATTTTGGTTCTCGTGATTGGCCTCATACTTCGTAAGATACGTCCCGTCCGGCTCGTAGGTTTTTTGATAACTCTATGCCTGACCGCCGGCATACTTCTCAATGTGTTTTATATTACATGGGGTTTTAATTATACGCGTCCTCCGCTTTCTTCTTCCATGAACCTAGACGTACATGAACGCCCCGTGGAGGAGCTAAATGCGCTTTGTGAAAACTTGGCGGAAAGTGCCGACACACTTCGAGCGCAGGTAGATGAAAACGAAAAAGGCGTATTTTACCTACCCGGCGGGTATCGAAGTAAATTTCAAAAAATACCCGCAGCGTATGAAGAGCTAAACAATAACATTCACTTTTTTAACGCCAAGGCGATCATCGCCAAAAGTGTATTCTATTCTGAAGGACTATCCTATGCAGGCATTGCGGGCATTTATATCCCCTTTACCGCAGAACCGAATGTGAACGTAAATCAGCCCGCACTGCTTTTACTTTCGAGCGCTGCGCATGAAACCGCGCATTATATGGGTATTGCGCGCGAGGATGAAGCTAATTTCATAGCCTATCTTTCCAGCATACACTCGGATGACCCCGCTATTGCCTATTCGGGGGTTATGCTCGCACTCACCCACTGCGCCAACAAGCTGTATGATGCGGATTATGATGCATACGCATCTCTTTATGCCTCCTACAGCGATGGGATGAAACGCGACCTAGCAGACTATAATACCTACTGGGACGCTTACGAGGGCCCTGTAGAGGAAGCCATCACCCAAGTTAACGACAATTACCTCAAGTTCAACAACCAGGAAAACGGCGTTAAAAGCTATGGAATGATGGTGGATTTGCTGCTTGCCTATAATAATAAATAACTTTGGTACCAAAAACCGCCTCTTCAGGCGGTTTTTCATTATTTAAATGTTCCTTACTTTTGCTTCCTTCTCGGCATCAGCGTAAGTGCAATCAGCACACATAAGAGAGCTGCACCCACATCTGCAAAGATAGCCATCCACATTTCTGCGTAACCAAGAAGCCCAAGCACCATAACCGCCACTTTAATTGCAAGCGCAAGAATTACGTTTATCCTTGCAACGCGCATAGTGCGCCTTGAGAGGTCCACCGTATACGGCAGCAAGGAAAGGTCGTCGCGCATGAGCACGAGATCTGCGGCCTCCACGGCGACGTCAGTGCTTTTAAGCCCAATGGTGCATCCCGCATCCGCTCCCGCAAGAACAGGTGCATCGTTGATACCGTCACCAACAAAAATCGTCGTGCCGTGTTGCTCGCGGATGCTGCGCATTACAAAAAGCTTATCCTCGGGCAATAGTGAATCGTAAACATAATCCGTGCCTACAGCTATTGCGGTCTCGCGCGCAGCGGTTTTATTATCGCCTGTGAGCATGGCCACATAGCCCGTTTTTTCCTTAAGAAGCCTTACTGCTTGCGCTGCATCCTCCTTAAGCTCATCGCTGATAATCACAGCACCTAAATAAATGCCGTCTATTGCAACATACACCACGGTGCCCGCCTCGGTGTGCTCCGGTATGTTAATCTTATTGAGTTCCATGAGCTTGGCGTTTCCCGCTAATACCGCCTTGTTGTTAACCTTGCCGCTGATGCCGTATCCTGCAAGTTCCGTCACAAGTTCGGCGCTATATTGCCTTTCATCGACTTCGACGAGCGCGCGCCCAACGGGATGCGTACTCATGCGCTCGAGTGCCGCAGCATACGCAAGTACATCATTTTCGTTTTGACCGTGTGCAGGTACAACCTTTGTCACGCGGAATACACCTTTTGTAAGCGTACCGGTCTTATCAAACGCGAAAGCTTTTGCATTTGCTACGATTTCTATAATGTTCGCACCTTTGAACAACACACCCTTAGATGAGGCGTTAGCCAGACCCGCGAAGAAAGTAAGCGGAACGCTTAATACAAGAGCGCATGGGCAAGAGATGACAAGGAACAAAAGTGCCTTATAAATCCAATCGCGGAAAGCACCGAGACCAAATAACGGCGGAACAATCGCGACAAGCACCGCTAAAGCGATCACGATGGGTGTATATATGCGCGAAAAGCGTGTAATAAAGCTTTGCAATCGCGGCTTGTTCTTTACTGCATCCTCTACTGCATCCATTATGCGCGATACGGTGGATTTCTCATAATCCTTTGTTACTTTTATCGTAAGTGCACCGCTTTTATTTATTCCGCCGCTCATTGCCTCGCTTCCGGCTTCTATGAAAACGGGAACGGATTCACCTGTGATTGCCGAATAATCCAAATAACTTTCGCCGCTCTCTACAACGCCGTCGAGCGGTATACGTTCGACAGGTTTTACGAGGATGTGTTCACCGATTTCTACCTCAGATGGATCTACCTCGAATTCTAAATCACGTAAAACGCGCGCCTTATCAGACCGCATGTTAATTGCTTTTTTAATTGAGCGGCGAGAGCGGTCCACCGCAAGCTCCTGTAAATACTCACCTACGCGGTAAAATAGCATCACGCTCACAGCCTCCGCTGTATCGCCTAATGCAAGTGCGCCAAACGTGGCAATGCTCATGAGCATGTTTTCATCCATAAAATTGCCCGCAAACAGGCTTTTGATGGCCTGATACACAATCTTTGCCCCTAGTAGCGCATAAACCAGCATAAGCAAAACAAAACGCAAGGTTTCATAACTCTTTATAAGAATGCCAGCGGCCAATAATACGACACCGCCGCCTATCACAAATAGCTCTTTTTTATCATCGCTGCTCTCATGTTCATCGATATGTTCTCCACTAGCAATCACACAAGCCTTACAGCCATCCTTTGAACAGCAATCCTCGGTATTTTTATGATTTTTTTCTTCCATCACTCTTCCTCTTTCCTGCGAAGCGTAAATATATCGTTAATAATATGACGAGTGAGCATCCCCATCCTGTCCTCATTTATATAGTAGATCGCTTGTTTACCCACTCTTTTAAAGCGTACCACACCGCTTTGGCGCAAAAGCCTGAGATGGTGAGAAACTGCAGGCTGACTGATTTTTAGCGCATCAGCAAGTTCGCATACACAAAGATCATCGAGCGCAAGCATGCTCAAAAGCCGTATGCGCGTGGAACTGCTGAGCTGGCTAAACAGCTCTGCCGCGTCGATTGCGTCATCTTCGCAGGGTATGGCATCTAAAAGCCAAGCCTCGTGGTCCTTGTCGAAGTGCCCACCGTCACATATTAACCTTTCGTTCTTCTTGCTTTCCATAATGGCTCTCCATTCATAAAAACACTTGTTTATATGTTAATATGTCCTTATCAGTCTGTCAATCCCTGTGAACTGCAGAAATAAGTAATATGCTTTATAATAAATAGCGCCCGGCGGCTGAATGCCCAGCCACCGGGCGCGCGAGCGCTTATTGGAGTATGTATTTATTGGTTCTGGCGCTGTTCAACATAGGTGCGCAATGCACCAAGATCGGTACCGCCACCAAGCAGGGCGTCAACCAACACCAGTACTGCTACAAGGATATTTTCGTTGTCAACCGTAACAGTAACGTTGCTGTTGCCAACATCCCTCAACACGGTCCTGAGGCGCTGATCCTGATCCTGATCAACTTCCTGTGCCTGTGCCTGCGCCTGGAACTGCCTTTGTTCTTGAGCCTGGAATTCCCAGGGTTCTGTTTGCCGCTCCCAATTCTCACGGCAACGGCAATTGCAATTATTTGGCATTTAATAGCCTCCTTTTCTTATGGAGAACTATATCATATTACAAAATACGAAAAATGGTGACGAATACATATATAG
>JAEZLG010000004.1 GCA_023435855.1 Bacillota bacterium
AGACCATCATGGTCAACATCCATAAGGCTTCCGCGGATGCCGCTAAGGAATATAACCTCGGTTACAACCTCGTAGCCGGCGCGAACATCGCAGGCTTTAAGAAGGTCGCCGATGCCATGATGGCGCAGGGCCTTGTTTGAGAATAGCGATAACTGTGCTATAATAAAGGGCGGAGCGAATGCTCCGCCCTTTTCTTAGAATTTAACAAGCGGAGGAAGTATGGAACATATTCAGAGGCAGGCGATCAGCGCCATACGCGTGCTTTCGGCGGAAGCTGTACAAGCCGCAAATAGCGGACATCCGGGGCTGCCCATTGGCTCAGCGCCTATGGCGTACACCCTGTTTTCACAGATGAAGCAAAACCCAAAAAACCCTAATTTTGAAAACCGCGACAGATTTGTTTTAAGCGCCGGCCATGCGTCGATGCTGCTGTACTCAATTCTGCATCTTTTCGGTTACGGCCTTACGATTGACGATTTGAAGCAGTTCCGTCAATGGGGCAGCCGCACGCCCGGCCACCCGGAATTCGGCCATACCGTGGGCGTTGAAGCGACCACGGGGCCTCTCGGGCAAGGCTTTGCGATGGCAGTCGGCATGGCGATGGCTGAAAAGCACCTTGCAGCAACATTCAACCGCGAAGGTTTTCCCGTGGTTGACCACTATACTTACACGCTTATGGGCGACGGCTGTATGATGGAGGGCGTTACGAGCGAAGCCGCCTCACTTGCAGGTACTTTAAAGCTCCATAAGTTCATTGCACTCTACGACAGCAACCGCATCACCATCGAAGGCGGTACGGATATCGCATTCACCGAAGATGTATCGAAGCGCTATGAAGCATACGGCTTCTTCGTGCAGGATGTGAAGGACGGCGAGGATATCGATGCCATCGCGAAGGCCATTGATGCTGCAAAAGCACAGCATGATAAGCCCTCGCTCATCATCGTGCACACAAAAATCGCGCACGGTACAGCCAAGGAAGGCAAAGCGAGTGCGCACGGCGAGCCTTTGGGCGAAGACAACATTAAGGCTTACAAAGAAGCTTTGGGCTGGAGCGGGAAAGCATTTGATGTGCCGCAGGATATTTACGACCACTTTGCCGCCATGCAGCCGCACTTCCAAAAATTCGAGGACGACTATAACTCGCTTATATTATCCTACAAAAAAACGTATCCCGAGCTTTATGAGAAATGGGTAGCTTATCACAGCGACAAGCTGCCTGAAGCGCTATATAACGACGAAAGCCTGTTCAATGCTGAGGGTAAAAAGGCAACCCGCGCCTTAGGCGGCGATGTGCTCAACAAACTCGCGGTATATCTGCCCAATCTGTTCGGCGGAAGTGCAGATCTTGCTCCCTCCAACAAAACGGAGCTTAAAGGCAAACCTTATTTCTCGCAGGAAACACCGGAAGGGTCGAACATCCATTTCGGCGTGCGCGAGTTTGCCATGGCCGCGGCATGTAACGGTATAGCGCTGCATGGCGGCTTAAGGCCGTACTGTGCGACCTTCCTCGTGTTTGCGGATTATCTAAAGCCTGCGCTTCGCTTAAGCGCACTCATGCAGATGCCAGTATTGTACGTGCTCACGCACGATTCCATCGGAGTAGGAGAGGACGGTCCCACACACCAGCCCGTAGAGCAGTTTGCCTCCCTGCGGTTTACACCCAACACTTATTTGTTCCGCCCCGCAGATGCAAAGGAAACGGCTGCCTGTTATCTTGAGGCACTTAAACTTAAAGCGCCGAGCGTTATGGCTCTTACCCGCCAGGACCTGCCGCAGCTCCCGGATACCAACAAGAACGCTGCACGCGGCGGCTATGTACTGCGCGACCCCAAGGGAACGCCTGACATTATTTTGATGGGCTCCGGCTCCGAAGTAGAGCTTATCTACAAGGCTGCTGACATACTATCCGTACAGGGTTATACGGCAAGGCTCGTTTCCATGCCTTGTATGGAGCTTTTTGAAAAGCAGGACGAAGCCTATAAAGAAAGCGTGCTTCCGAAATCCATCCGCAAGCGCGTGAGCGTAGAAGCAGCAGCTACCGTTAGCTGGCAAAAATACGTCGGCTTAGACGGCAAATCCGTAGGCCTAGATCACTTCGGTGCATCCGCACCCGCATCGCGTGTGTTTGAGGAATTCGGCTTCACCGCAGAGAATGTAGCAAGAGTCGCGCTCGAAGTAATTAAGGGTTAAATACATTAGACATAGATTCAGGGTTTCGCCTAGCCGAAACCCTGAATTTATACTGGTGCAATATCTCTAAAAGAAACAAATCGTAAAGTAAGTTCATAAGCTATACACTCTTTGTGAACCATCGAACGATACCATAAAGAGCGTGACCAAGCGGCGGGGGAGAAATGAAAAAAAGTATTCTTGTTCAATTTCTAATTTTGACCGGTGTGATTGCACTTGTGAGCTGGGGCATTTGTGTAGCCTTCAGCTTATCGGGATTTTCCCTAAATAAGGATTATTGGATGTATCTGCCGTACATGACAGGCGGATGGTCACCCACAATCGCCTCCTATTTTGTGTTGAAAAGAAATCGAAAAATATCAGGATTCAGAGAATGGCTGCGGAATGTCTTTGATGCTAAACAACCAATATGGGCATATTTACTTATGCTTTTATTTGCCGCTCTCTATTTTATCCCACCGATTATGATTTCGGGAATAACAGAAATGAAGCCGATTTATCTGCTAATTGTTCTCGTGCCGCTAATGCTGTTTGGCGGCGGGCTTGAGGAAGCGGGATGGCGATATATTTTGCAGCCTGAGTTGGATGAGAAGATTGGTTATTCTTTATCCGCAATCATCGTATCCGCCATTTGGGCTGTATGGCATCTGCCGCTCTTTTTTATTGCCGGTACAGGACAGCAGGGAACGAGCTTTTTACTGTTTGCTATAAGCATTATTGGATTGACATTTGCCCTTGGCGCATTGAGAAAAATAACAAAAAGTGTTTTCTTATGCGTATTGCTCCATTCGTTGGTAAATGCCGGCAGAGGAGTTTTTATTTTTAAAGATACTCTTGTGAGTGCCATCATTATGACCGTGCTGTTGATTGGCGTATCAGTTTGTGCTGTCGTTCTTTATAAGCAGAAAACGAACAAAGGCGAGCGCGCATAAATGGAGCACGATGTAAGCTTGAAAATCTCACGATATTACTTTCCCACCAAAACGCGCCGTATGAAACATACGGCGCGTTTTGGTTGGGGGGTTCGTTTAACTTAGGAAGATCAGGAAAATATCTGATTCATGAGGTTATGATCCATCGCATCACTCCCTTGCTGTGATACCATCATAACCCATCAATATGTCAAATCCGCGGCCAAACCATGTACGAATATTTGCTGTTTTGTGAATAAATATTGGAAACAGAAGCCCTCTAAAATCAAAGTGTTTTGGATAGATTACTCCTATACATTTCCTCTGAGCCAATATACCGTGAGGGCGATGCTCTCGCGCATATAATCGTTTGGCGAAATGTACCAAACACCCCTTGCGCCAATGCCTGAGGCGTTAATTCCCATGCGTTTTGCCACAAGCTCCGCGCGGTACACATGGAATTCCGTGGTGATAAAAGCAATATCCAAGTCCGTGCCGAACCGCTTTTTAAGAAGGGCGAGGGAGTATTGAAAATTCTCGTAGGTGCTCTTTGAGCGGTCTTCAATAATAAGCTTATCCGCATTTACCCCGCGAGAAAGAAGATAGCTCTTCATGGCAATCGCCTCAGAAACGGTTTCGCCTTCGCCCTGACCACCGCTTAAAACAAGAATGGTATCCGGGTTTTGCTTAAGGTATTCATAGGCGGCATCGAGCCTGTACTGTAACGTCAGGGAAACGCGGCTACCCCGTAACCCTGCGCCGAGGACGATTACCGCATCGGCGCTTGAGGGCGGCTTTTCGTGCCCTTCTTTATAGAGAACAGAGCTTACAACAGCGAAAAAGAGTATAGCTAAAAAGTAGGCGCAAATTAAAAACCACTTGAGAAATGCACCAATGCGCGTTGCTTCAAACCATGCAGAAACAGGCACGAAAAAAAGCCCCAGCAAAAGAAGCGGCAATCCCAAAATCGCAGGCAGATACGTGCCGAGGTTACCGGTCGTGAGGCTTTTAATAATGACCGTGTCCAACACCAAAAGCGATCCTGCCAAAACGAGAAACGCTCTAAACATCCTGTTTCGTGTCACCTTCTGTCACCTTTAACTCTTCCACCTTTATGGCGCTTCGCGGCAGCATGTTCGCGCCGTAAACGCCGAGAAGCACCAGTAACGTGCCGAGGCCCTGCATGAGTGAAAAAGACTCGCGAAGAAGGAATACGCCCGCCAGCACGGATACGACGGTTGTAAGACCCGCAAAACTTGCTGAGCGCGTCGCGCCAATGCGCTCAATGCCGTAGTTGCACAGGAAAAAGCCCAAAGCGCAGCAGCCGACACCTAGGTATAATACGCTTAATAGGAATTCTGTATCCCGAAACGGCAGCGTTACATACTCTGTAACCGTGCCGCTTATGCTATGCTCGATAAAGGCCGCAGCGGAAAACACAAGTGCGCCAAGCGCCATCATTACAAACGTCTTTTCTGCGCTGTTAAAGGCAGAGGCTTTGCGCGAAAAAAGTACAAAGAAGCTGTCCGAAAACACCGCAATAAGTAAAAGCGCGTAACCGAGAACGTCGAGCGATGAGGAAAAGCCCTTGACGAGCGCGATGCTCGCTACGCCGATTACGGATATAACAATGCTTATAACCTGCCTTTTGGTGGGAGGCTCGTGCAGCAACGGCCCCGAAAAGATGAGTGTCACAATGGGGATGCATGCTAAGAGCGTACCGCTTTCGGATGCCGTGGTGCGCTTAATGCCTGCAGTTTCCGCTATATAATACACCAAGGGCTGGAAAACTGCGATGAGAATAAGCGGCCATAGGTTTTTCCCCCTAAGGTCGATTTTAATCACCTTAAAAAGCGCCAATAGCCCCATAGCGGCGAACGCAATAAAGAAACGCCAGGATA
>JAEZLG010000035.1 GCA_023435855.1 Bacillota bacterium
TTGCACTCTCCGCCTTGAAACAGCGGATGTGCGGCGAGTCTAGGTGTTTGCCCTTAATATAGCGGGGCAATATCGTCAAAAACGTAAATACGCTCATATCCTTCACGACACAAAAATCGAATAGTCCATCACTTGGGTCCGCAAGCGGTGCAACATGCATGCCGCCCGCCAGATGCGTGCCGTTGCAGGCGCTTATAAGTATCGCTCGCTCATGAAAACGCTCGCCGTCCGCTTCGACCTCCATTTCGATGGGCTTCAAATGCGTAAGCGCCTTAAAAATACCCATCAAATAAGGGAGCATACCGTTAAAGCGCTTTTTGTACTTCTCCGTGTAGCGCACTACCTCAGCATCAAACCCAAACCCGGCTACGTTTAGGAAAAAACGTTCGTTTGCCATAGCTGCATCTATGCGCTTTGTATTTCCCCTGAGAAGTATACCCACTGCGGCTTCAACATCCTGCGGTATTTTCAATGCGCGGGCAAAATCGTTGCCCGTGCCAAAGGGAAGAATACCGAGTTTTGCATCCGTTAGGGAAAGTGCCGAACCGACCTCTTGGTTGGTGCCGTCACCGCCCACGGATACAATTGTGCGCTCACCGCTGTCATAAGCCTTTTGCGCAAGCTCTCGCGCATGGCCGGGGTATTCGGTATATACGGCCTCGCATGTAGCCCCGGACGCAGTAAGAAGCGCGTACGCTTTTATAAATTGCTCCTTCGCACGTCCGCTTCCTGCAATGGGGTTTACGATGCAGTAAAACCGTTCCATGATTACCTCTTATTATTTCGTGCCGACAATCATATTCATGGCCTCTTTATGAAGCGTGAACTGCGCAGGTGCGTGCGAGTTAAGTTCGCCATCTACCTCGATGACGCTCGATGTAGGGCCTTCCACATACAGTTTCGTTGCGCGGAAATACTCCACAATCGACAGGCCCATATGCTTGCCCTTGATAAAGCGCGGCAAAAGCGCAAGGAATTTCAGTAAGGAAATCTTACGCACCGCACATACATCAAACATGCCGTCAAAAGGATCGGCACCGGGCAACGCCATCATGCCACCGCCAAAATATGCACCATTGCCGACGGCAACTAAAATTGCCTCCATCTCCTTAACCGTGCCATCCTCCAACTTAAGCTTAATCGGCACCGCCTTCAAATGCACCAATGCATCCAATATACCTAAAAGATACGGGATCATGCCCTTAAAACGCGCTTTATACTTGTCCATTTTGACGAGCACGTCCACGTCAAACCCGAAGCCTGCCACATTAATGAAAAAATGCTCATTTACATCGGCTGCATCCATGTGCTTTATGTTTCCGGCTAAAAGCATCTCAAGCGCTTCATCGGGCTCTGTGGGAAAATGCAACACCCGCGCGAGGTCGTTGCCCGTACCAAAGGGAAGTATGCCCATTACGGCATCGGTACCCGCGAGCACGGATGCTACCTCGTTCACCGTGCCGTCGCCCCCCACGGCAACGATAGTACGCTCGCCGTTGTCATAAGCTGTTTTCGCAAGCTCGACAGCGTGCCTGCGGTATTTCGTTACCGCATAATCATAGGAAATATTTCGAGCTTTTAGTTCAGCTTCGACCTTGCGAAAGCATGTTTCGCAGCGGTTACCCCCGGCTAAGAGATTTACGATAAAATACAGCCGTTCCATCCGTTTTAAGTCCTTCCCCAAGCACATAGGCAATACTGTGTGCTCTCCATAAAGCATAACTCTATAAAGCCCCGAGCAAATCCTTGCACAGGTATGTTTTATGATAATCCAAAAAGTTCCGCTTGTACAGGCATATCCTGTGAATTTCATGTAAATGCAGCTTCAACGGCTATGCCGGTTGCTTGTTTTAAGAGCCGAGTGCATAGTATAATAAGCAAGAAAAAACAACTTCGGAAACTTAGCTCGGAGGGCGTTATTATGCAGTTTACCAAAATGCATGGGCTCGGCAACGATTTTATCGTATTCGATGACCGCCAAAAGACCCTTTCGGACCTAAGCGATTTGAGCAAAACGCTTTGCGACAGGCGTACCGGCATAGGTGCCGACGGCATGCTACTCGTGCAAAATTCCCTATCCGATGAAATCCTCATGCGCATCTTCAACAGCGACGGAAGCGAGGCTGAGATGTGCGGCAACGGCATACGCTGCTTCGCCAAATATGTATACGATACCGGAATCGTACAAAAGGAAGTTTTCAAAGTGGAAACGCTCGCGGGCACCATGGAGATTTCTCTTACTGCTGATAACGGTAAAGTCTCGACCGTTACCGTCAACATGGGAAAGCCTGAGCTTATCTGCGAAAAAATTCCCGTTAAAGGTACGGGTACTTGCCTAAACCAAGAACTTACGGCACTCGGCCGCGAGTTCACGTTTTCCACTATACTTTTAGGTGTTCCGCATACGGTGGTTTTTACGGATAGTGTAACGCAAGAGGACGTTCTGCGCTACGGTCCCATCATTGAAACGCTTCCGCTTTTTCCGAAAAAGACCAACGTGAACTTCACCAAAGTACTCGACCGAGAAAATATTGCGGTGCGCACATGGGAGCGCGGCTGCGGCATGACGCTCGCCTGCGGCACAGGCACCTCAAGCGCGGCAGTCTGCTGCGCACTTTCGGGCTTTACAGGCCGCAAGGTGAACGCACATCTTGCGCTTGGCACACTTTTCATCAACTGGGCCGATGACGACAACGTTTATATGACAGGCCCTGCAGCAACCGTTTATAAAGGCGAGATCGACATCCCGCGCTTTCAAAAATAATAGCAACAACTTCGGAGGAACCATGCATCACACGTTTTACCCCAAGGGCGTCTGCGCAAGCAGAATAGACCTTGACATCACCGACGGACGTATCCACGGCCTTACCTTCGCCGACGGGTGCAGCGGCAATTTACAGGCCATCGGCAAGCTTTGTGAAGGCCGCACGGTGGACGAGCTTATCGCACTTCTTACAGGCATCCGCTGCGGCGCAAATTCAACCTCCTGCAGCGACCAGCTCGCAAGATCGCTGAAAGAGGAACTTAACAAAGTAAAAAACGCCGGTTAAGGCGTTTTTTACTATCAAAAAAGTGATGCATCACTTTTTTGAGAATTACAGGAATCGCCTGTGCGTTCCGCACGGCCGGCAATTCCTGAGAGGAAAGCCTTGCTTTGCAAGGCCTTCCGACGCCACCGCACATGTCGCTGGCGGCGGTTGAAAGCCTCCGGGGGGCGAAGCTGAGCGCCGCCTGTGGCGGATGAAGCGAAGCGGAAGCCCAGTACGCAAAGGAGTATTGCGACTGAAGGAGCAAGACGACTATTGCAAACTGCGTAATCGGCCCCCGAACCCTAAAGTTGTTTTCGACATTATCCCAAATCCTCAGGCAGCACATCGTAATATATATCGTGCTTGAATTTACTTGCCTTTAATATCGGTTCCGCGTCGGACGAGAGTATGTAACGGAGATAATCCGCATCGCCCACGTTGAGCTCGCCGCGGATCTCAGCGCGTTGCAGTACGCTTTTTGCAATCATCGCATCGAGGTTTAAAAAGTTTAGTGCAAGATACATTGCGATAAACGCAACCGTAACCGCACGGATAAGCTGTAGTTTACCGTTATATAGCCGCACAACACAAAGAAGCGTTGCGACAACCAAGAACAAAATGAACCAGAATGGCAGAATACGGCTCATGGTAAGTGCGTACGCCTTTATATAAAGTACGAGCCGCGCAGCACCGGAATAGAGTATGAGCATGGTTGCAACAAGGAGCAGCAGCAAGAATGTACGCTTAAGCTTATGCTCTTTTTCAAAGCGCAGCGTGAGCGCATAAAGCCCCAAATTGATAAGAGCCACGATTAAAAGCTCGTTGAAGCCTCGTACGGCGTATTCCGAATATGTAAGCTCCGCGGGCAGTCCTTTTAGACCCGTAAGATAGAAAAACTGTACATAGCCAAACACCGCATAGACCGCAAGCAAAAGTACCATCACCGTATGGAGCGTAGCAGGTTCTATTTTTTTAGCATAAGGTTCCGTACGTGAAGATACCTTCCCCCAGGCGGTAGTAAATAAAAACGAGTAAAACAAAAACGCAACGACAAGCCCGGCGGCCGTACGCCAGAGCACGTCTGCGAGCGACCAGCCTGCAAAAAACTTTTGCGTATAGTGATAAAGAACCGAATCAGCCTCCGCCAAAAGCGCAAACACCAGCGCAGCAAGGGGCAAGCCAATGAGAAGCCCTACGGCTACGCCGCTTCTCTTACTTCCCTCCTTTTTATGAAAAAGCGCTGCGAGTGCACCGAAAAACCGCGGTAT
>JAEZLG010000167.1 GCA_023435855.1 Bacillota bacterium
GTATTAAAAGCCGGGGAGGCATTTGGTGCGGCAACTATGTTTTTAAACGATGCATCGGCCGCGACTCAGGTGCGTACGCGGCGCGGCTGCAAGGCCGTGCTGTTTCCTGAAGCGTGGCTTACGACGCTTATGCAGGAGCATTTCGAGTTTGCGCTTAACTACATCGCATATCTTACTGAGCGCGTCCACTTTCTCACCGGCCGTATCGAAAGCATTGCCCGCCCGACCGCAGCGGATAAGCTTTATAACCACCTTGTACAAAGTGCTGAGGATAAAGTGGTGCATCTGCCGCACGGTATGAATGCGCTTGCAAATGCGCTTTCCATCAGCCGTGCGTCGCTTTACCGCGTCATGGAGGAGCTAGAGCAAAAAGGGATGCTTCGCCGTGAGGGAAAAACCATCTATTTATTAGGGGGAAACTGAAACCATGTTAAAAAGAACCGTAAGTTTATTTGTGCTTGTACTCATGCTCGCTGTATCCGTTCTCGGGTGCACGAAACAAGATACCACCTCCATACGCGTGGCCGCATTAAAAGGCCCTACGGGGATGGGGCTTGTGGCGCTCATGGGCACGGAATATAAAGACCTTTATACCGTAACGCTCTCCGGGGCACCCGACGAGGTGAGCGCAAGCTTCATCGCGGGCGAAACGGATATCGCAGCCGTACCTATTAACCTTGCATCGGTACTTTACAATAAGCTTCAGGGCGAGGCCGTGATGATTGCCGTAAACACATTGGGCGTGCTCTACGTGCTTGAAAACGGCGATACGGTTCATGCGATTTCCGACCTGAGCGGCAAAACGCTTTACGCCACCGGCCAGGGCGCCACACCCGAGTACATACTCAATTATTTGCTCGAGAAAAACGGCCTGACGGACGCGACTGTGGAATATAAAACCGAGCACAGCGAGCTTTCGTCGCTTATGGCGGCGGGCGAGGTGACGCTCGGTATGCTCCCGGAGCCCAACGTTTCGGCTGCGATGGCGCAAAACGCCGACCTTCGCGTAGCGCTTAACCTTACCGAAGAATGGGATAAGGTAAGCACAACGCCGCTCGTGCAGGGCTGCCTGATTGTGCGAAAGGCATTCTTGGAGGAGCATGAATCGGCAGTGAAACGCTTCCTTACCGACTATGCGTCTTCCACCGCGTTTGTAAATAGAGAGCATAAGGAAGCCTCGGCGCTTATGGAGCAATACGGCATCGTGCCATCGGCCGCGGTAGCAAAAGGGGCTATAGGTAAATCCAACATCGTGTGCATGACGGGCGATGAGATGAAAGCAGCCGCCGCAGGCATGCTAAATGTGCTCTTTGACTTCAACGCAAAGAGCGTGGGCGGCGCAATACCGGGAGACGATCTTTACTACGGAGCAAAATGAAAAGGTTCAACACGGCAATAAAAAAAGCGCTCATAGTGCTTTTATATCTGGCCGTATGGCAGATAATGGCGATGGCGAGGGGAAACGAGTTTTTGCTCCCCTCGCCCGTTTCCACGCTAAAAAGCCTGTTTTTTCTCATGAGAGAGGGCAGCTTTTATTTGAGCGTGGGCTTAAGTCTCGCGCGTGTCGCGGGCGGTTTTGCTCTTGGCGCAATCGCCGGTACGCTCCTCGGGCTTTTCACGGGTTTTTCGAGTGCTGCGAGGGAACTATTAGATCCGCTAAAAGGGCTTATGAAGGCGACACCCGTCGCTTCCTTTATTATTCTTGTACTCCTATGGTTCTCAAACGGCGTAGCGCCGCTGTTCGCAATTTTTGTGATGGTGACACCGCTTATATGGGCGAGCGTGGATGCGGGTGTACGTGCAACGGATAAGGATCTTATAGAAACGGCAAAACTCTTTAAGCTTTCGCGTACAAAAACGCTCCTTCATATCTATTTGCCGTCCTTGCTGCCGCAGTATCTTGCATCCTGCACCACAGCACTCGGGTTTGCGTGGAAGGCGGGCGTGGCTGCAGAGGTGCTAGCGCACCCGAGGCTTTCCATCCGTCAGGGCTTGTACGCGAGCAAAATCAACATCGAAACGCCGGAGCTGTTCGCATGGACACTCGTTACGATACTTTTGAGCATACTCTTTGAAAAGGTTGTTGCATCGCTCTTAGGGAGGATACGCGCATGATTGAGCTTAAAAACGTCGTATGCTCCTACGAGAAAAAAACCGTGCTCAGCGACTTGAGTTTACGTTTGCCCGAGCGCGGCGCTGTTGCGGTAACGGGGCCATCGGGAAAAGGCAAAACCACGCTTTTGAAACTCCTTGCAGGGCTTGTTCTACCAGTTTCGGGCAGTATAGAAGGGTTATTAGGCAAGCGCGTTTCCATGGTATTTCAGGAAGACAGGCTTTTGCCTTGGCGTATGGCACTTGAAAACGCGGCGCTTTTTTGCGGCGACGAAGCACATGCAAAAGAAACCCTAATCGCACTCGAACTTGGTGATGCTCTAAATAAACGCCCCGACGAGCTTTCGGGCGGGATGCGGCGGCGCGTTGCGATTGCGCGCGCGCTGTGTTTCGGGGGTGATATTCTCCTTCTCGACGAGCCTTTCAAGGGGTTGGATGAGGCGCTTAAGCTCCGTGTGGCTAAGCGGATGAAAGGTGCTTTCCCCCTCACGGTCCTCGCAACGCACGACATGGTGGAGGCGGATATGATGGGTTGCACGCAACGAGTGGAGCTGTAGGCACGCGCTGCGTGTCAAAAAAATGACCTACGTCACTTTTTTGAGGATTAACGCTTTACCTAAAATGCTTTGCATTTCCGGGCGGTAAAGCGCGTAAGGTACGAAAGCCTGCGGCTTTCATCCGTTTTGGCACGCAAGGCCGTAGGCCTTGGCCTCAAGGGCTCCGGCTTTGCCGGACGCGTACATGCCGCCAAAGCCGGAAGAAAGTCAAGGGGCGCGACCCCTTGACAATCCAATGGCAGGGGATACACTCCCGCTCAGTTTGTCGGATCTCATATTGTGAGACGGTGTTCATTTATATTATAATAATGAAATCTTAACAGCGGAGGTGGTCGCTACGGACGAAACGCGAAGGTTTACCATGATCGACGAACCGTTCACATGTCGAGTATGCGGACATGAAGTGAATGCGCTTCAATATACCGCGCGCGACCATTGCCCCTACTGCCTTTGCTCCATGCATGTAGACATTCTTCCGGGCGATCGCGCAAACGATTGCGGCGGGGTATTGCGCCCCGTAGGCGTTGAATCGCATAAGGGCGAATTTAAGATCGTGTATCGCTGCGAGAACTGCGGCGAAGTTAAACGCAACAAAGCCGCAAGCGACGACGATATGAACTTAATCATTAAGCTCTCGGCAAACCCTGTCAGAAGATGAATTTCGCTCCTTTTTCTTTGCGAAACACGCGGATGCGTGTACATTTAATGCGAGTTTTGAAAAAATCCGCTTTTTCTTGAAAAAAAGCCTTGCAAACAGGGAAAGGTTCATGTATTATTGTACTTGCTGCGCGCGAAGCGTATGTTTTTGCGTGCGGAAATCGTTGGTTTCGCGAGAGGTTGCCGGCGTTTGCCATCCGGGTAATTTTCGCGAGACGCCCACGTAACGGGCAACGGGCTGTGCCCGGCCGTACCTTTATAGAAATGAAACGCACGGCCGCGTGTACAACCGACACTAGAAGGAGGATAAATAACATGGCAAATCAGAAGATCCGCATTAAGCTCAAGGCCTATGAACACAATCTCATCGACCAGAGCGCAGAAAAGATCGTAGAAACGGCCAAGCGGACGGGCGCGCGCGTATCAGGCCCCATCCCCCTGCCCACCGAGAAGGAGATCGTCACGATCCTCCGCTCGCCGCACAAGTATAAGGACTGCAGAGAGCAGTTCGAGATGCGTACCCACAAGCGTCTGATCGACATACTCCAGCCCTCCTCCAAAACGGTGGATGCGCTGATGAAGCTCGATCTCCCCGCCGGCGTCGACATCGAGATCAAGCTTTGATTATCGGAGGTGTAAGCAACATGAAAAAGGCTATTTTGGGCACGAAGGTCGGCATGCCCCAGCTCTTTAGGGAAGACGGCACCATGATCCCCGTGACCGTCGTTCTCGCGGGCCCCTGCCCTGTGGTTCAGAAGAAGACCGTCGATCACGACGGTTACGATGCCGTGCAGGTGGCGTTCAAGCCCATCCGCGAAAGGCTCGTCACGAAACCCTTCCTTGGCCATCTCAAGAAGGCTGGCTTAGGCGCCTACCGCTATGTACGCGAGTTCAAGCTCAGCGACTCCGCTTCCTACGAAGTCGGACAGGTCATCAAGGCCGATATGTTTTCTGTCGGTGACCGCGTCGACGTGATCGGCATCAGCAAGGGCAAGGGCTTTGAGGGTAACATCAAGCGTTGGAACCAGGCCCGCGGCCGCAAGACCCACGGCTCCCATTCCTATCGCGTTCCCGGCTCCCTGAGCGCAAACACCTACCCGGGCGAGGTCTTTAAGACCAAGCATCTGCCGGGCCATATGGGTCATGAGCGCATCACGGTCCAAAACCTCGAGGTCGTCCGTGCGGACGCCGAGCGCAACCTCCTGCTCATCAAAGGCGCGATTCCCGGCGCCAAGGGCGGCCTGGTCACCGTGCGCGAAACCGTGAAGTAAGAGCCGATTGAAAGGAGAAAGCAAAATGCCTAAGGTTGCATTGTACAATATTTCCGGCAAGAGCGTCGGCGAAATCGAGCTCAGCGACGACGTGTTTGGCGTAGAAGTCAACACCGCCGCGATGCACACGGTTATAACAGCCTACCTCGCTAACCAGCGCCAGGGCACCCAGAGCGCCCTCACCCGCGCCGAAGTTCGCGGCGGCGGCATTAAACCGTGGCGTCAGAAGGGCACCGGCCGTGCCCGTCAGGGTTCCACCCGTTCCCCGCAGTGGAGGCATTGAGGCGTTGTATTCGCTCCCAAGCCGCGCGACTATCGCGTGAGCGTCAACCGCAAGGTGAAGCGCCTTGCGCTCAAGAGCGCCCTTACGTCCAAGGTCAACGATCAGAGCATCATCGTGTTTGACGCGTTGGATCTTTCCGCCCCCAAGACCAAGGAGATGGTCAAGGTGCTGAGCGCCGTCAACGTTTCCCGCGCGCTCGTCGTGCTCCCCGAGAAGAATGAGACCGTGGAACGCGCCGCAAGCAACATCCCCAATGTAAAGACCACCCTCGTAGGCACCCTCAACACCTACGAAGTGCTCAAGTATGAAACGCTGATCCTCACCAAGGATTCGCTCGCCAAAATCGAGGAGGTGTACAACTGATGAAAAACGCGCATGACATTATCGTCAAGCCCGTGCTCACAGAAAAGAGCTATGACATCCTGCCCGGCAAGACCTACACCTTCGTCGTCGACAAGAAGGCATCGAAAACCGAGATCCGTCAGGCAGTTGAAGAGGTGTTCGGCGTAAAGGTAGAAAGCGTCAACACCATCAACAATCTCGGCAAAATGAAGAGGCAGGGAAAAACCGAGGGCCGTCGTCCCTCCACGAAGAAAGCCTACGTGAAGTTGAAGGAGAACTCCAAGGGCATCGAGTTCTTCGACAGCTTGGCGCAGTAAGGAGGCAACACATGGCAATCCGTAAGATCAACCCGACAACCCCCGGTCAGCGCTTTATGACCGTTTCTTCCTTCGAGGAGATTACGACCAACGAGCCGGAACGCTCCCTCCTTGAAGACCTTAAGCGCACCGGCGGCCGCAACAATGCCGGCCGCATCACCGTACGCCACCGCGGCGGCGGCGCGAAGCGCAAGTATCGCATCATCGATTTCAAGCGCAACAAGGACGGCGTACCCGCGAAGGTCGCCACCATCGAGTACGACCCCAACCGCAGCGCAAACATCGCCCTTTTAAACTATGCCGACGGCGAAAAGCGCTATATCATCGCTCCTTTGGGCCTTCATGTCGGCGATACGATCGTCAGCGGCGAAGGTGCCGATATCAAAGTGGGCAACGCCATGCAGATTAAGCAGATACCCTTGGGTACCATGATTCACTGCATCGAGCTCAAGCCAGGCAAGGG
>JAEZLG010000054.1 GCA_023435855.1 Bacillota bacterium
GAGCTGGATCGCCTTCTTTGTGAACAACCTTATTACGCAGGTGGGTATGAACGCAATGCTTTCCGCAGGGGAAGTCGAAACCGGCTATGCAATTTTGGGGCTTATCATCCTCGAGATATTTGTGTTCCTCGTAGAGATCCCCGCTTTCCTCATCGCGCTCAAGGAGAAGAAATGGTGGCATCGTTTCATCTATGTGCTTGTTGCAAACATACTAAGCCTTCTGGTCGGCGGCATACTGATACTCACATTGCCTATATGAGTATAAATTTATATACTCTATATTGCGTAATTAAATAGGAAGAATTATACTTAAATAAAAATTAGACAATAATTGACAATTCATCCGGATAGGGTATTGCACCGCTTTTTTCGGGGCGTACTGTATCCGGCTTATTAGCAGGAGATCAGCAATGGTGAGTACATACCTGTACGTTGTGTTTGCGTCTATCTTTTCGGGCGGCTTTTTTGCCGTACTCACCAATCTTCAAGATATCGTTGCGAACGGTACCATCACAGCGATCCATATAATCATAGGCGTCCTAATCGTGCTTTTAATTTTGCTTTCCCGCCGTACACGCAGTCTAGGCACCTCCAAAAAGGAGCTTGAGCGGTTATATGAACAGCAAAAGGCGCTTTATGATGCCGAGGATACCGTTACTTACTTAAAGAATGAAAACATGCGCTTTGTATTTGCAAACGGTGCTTTCGAAAAATTCTCCGATATGAACGAGAAGGAGATAAAGGGAAAGTCCGGCGCTGAGGTGCTTCCCGCAATACTTAATGATATCGCAGCGCAGATTGAGCTTGAAGCGCTTGAGGATATGCAAATGCGCTTTGGCGATGTGGAGTATTTGAAGCGCGTTTACAGGATTACCGCGTTTCCCGTAAAAATGGCGGACGACAAGATGGGCGTTGGCGTATACATACGTGATATTACGCTCGAACATAACCATATGAAGCTCCAGCAGCGCATACTTAAGCGCAATGAGATTTTGGTAGACGTGTCTAACAGCAGCTTTAACACAAAAGAGGAGCAGATCGACCACATACTCCTGCAAGCGCTCGAACTGACCGACAGCAAGTACGGCTGTATCGCTTTTTACGATGAAGAAAGCGGCAGCTTTACTGAAAGCGCGCTTACATTTTCTCCCATCGATGAATTTAGAGGGGAATCCTTCGATACGCCTGTTCCGGATTTTCTTATCGATATTTTCATGGAAGCTGTAAGCACCCAAAGGCCGGTAATCCAAAACGATTATCAGGCTTATTTGGAGGAAAAGGGGAAGGTAAGCCCATATAAACCCGTTCCTGTCCGCTGTTTGTGCGTTCCCGTATGCATCGACGGCAAGGTTCGAGCTGTAGTCGGCCTAAGCGACCGTGATGAACCGTATTTCGGCAATGCGGCATATGAAGCGACGCTTTTGATGAACACCGCGTGGAATGCGCTATCGAGGCGTGAAGCGCAGCAAAGCCTGACTTTAGAGCGTAATAAGTATTTGGAGACCATACTATCCATCGGCGACGGTGTGATGGTTGTTAACAAAGAGGGCAAGATAGATATGCTCAACACCGTGGCGGAAAGGCTTACCGGTTGGGAGCTCATTCAAGCAAAGGGAAAACCGTACGGGCAGGTGTTTAGACTTACCGACGACTCGCTGCCCTCGACGAGTGATTTTATAGATTGTGTTCTTAAAAGCGATTCTGCACAAACTGTGCAAAACGACGCTGTATTGACCTCGCATGGGGGAGACTTGTACTTTTTAGAGAGCAGCGCAGCCCCTATCCGTGATGAGTCGGGTGTTACAGTGGGTGCGGTTATCGTGTTCCGCGATGTCACCGAAAGGCGCGCACAGCGTGGGCGCATAGAATATTTGAGCATGCACGACTCACTTACGGGGCTTTATAACCGCCGCTATTTCGAGGAGCAGCTTGTGCGCTTTGACACACCGGAAAACCATCCGTTGTGCGTTATCATGGGCGATGTAAACGATCTCAAGCTCACCAACGATATTTTCGGACATTCCAGCGGTGACCTTTCCATCATACATAGCGCACATGCCTTCCAAAACGTGTGCCGCCCGGTCGATATTGCGGCGCGTTGGGGCGGTGACGAGTTTGTTCTTCTTTTGCCGCAGACAAACGCAGAGCAGGCGGAGTCCGTGTGCAAGCGCATCCACGAGGAAATGGCATCGCGCCGCGTCGTTGCGCTCCAATGCAGCATGTCCCTCGGCTTTAGTGTAAAATCAAATACCGATGAGGACATTTGGCACATACTCAACAATGCAGAGCAGAGGATGTACACGCAAAAGTCCACCAACCGTAGCCGTCTGCAGGTAGACACGCTCGACGCATTTGTACAGACGCTTTATAGCAACTCCCCGCGCGAACTGGAGCATGCGGAACGTACGAGCGCTTATTGTGCGATGATCGGCCGTGTGATGGGCCTCCCCGAGGAGGACATTAAAAAACTGAAAGACGCGGGGGCCATGCACGATATAGGTAAGGTTGTGCTTGACGCAGAACTCTTGCGCAAGACCGACGTTTATTCCGACTTTGAAGCCGACGAAGTCAAGAAGCATTCCATTATGGGATATCGGATTCTTAATTCCTTCGACGGCACACTCAACTTGGCGGAGGCCGTGCTCGCGCACCATGAGCGCTACGACGGATGCGGTTATCCAAAAGGGCTTAAAGCCACGCAGATACCGCTTATGGCGCGCATCATATCCGTGGCGGAGAGCTATGAACGCATTACGCGCGATTCTGCAGGCAGACCTGCACGCACGACGGCCGAGGCGATGGATATACTTACAGAAAACGCCGGCACACAGTTTGACCCCTATGTGGCAGAAGTGTTCGTCCGGCTCATGCAGGAAAGGGAACTCTCATAAGGTAGAGAGGATGTAATGTATGAACGAAGAAGAAGTAAAATTAGTTGAACGTTTCCTCGACGAAGAAGGTCGCGTGAGGCAGTTTCCGTCCAAACAGACACCGCGCGACGCGGTGTTAAGGTACTTGTCGGAAAAGTTTGCGTCAGATACCGATTATAAAGAGCGTGAGGTAAATGCAATATTAACTGAATGGCATACCTTTAACGATTACTTTATACTGCGCCGCTCATTGGTGGAGGCAGGGTATCTCCACAGGCTGAACGATGGGAGCAAGTACTGGAAGGAACCTGAGAAGTTATAAAGGATTATGCGTAAAGGGCCTGTAAGCAGCAGCTTACAGGCCTTTTGTACTTTGAATAATGGGAGGGTTAAGATATTCAATAAATGTAAATGATGCCAAGGGACCAGGGGGGATTCCGATTTCCCCCCTTCGGTCCCTTGGCGAACCCTTAACCCCCTTAAAACGGCCACTGCGTGGTGCTTTTGGGGCGCGTGCTCTCTGCGGTGTATCGTAGAATTCGCTAGCAAGGCTGCTACGCAGGCTTGAGGGCAGAGTCCTTACTGCGGTATTTTGCACTTTCGAACGGTGTGGTCCATGTCAGAATTTAATTGCTTCCTCCAGTAACGCACGAAGTTTAATCGGGTCAGCCCTCCCGTTTGTAGACTTCATTACGATGCCAATAACGGCCTGGAGTGCCTCCTTTTTGCCCGCACGGTAATCATCAACGGCTTGGGGACTAGAATTTAAAGCGTCCTCGATATGCGCTTTGAGTATTTTATCGTCTGTAAGCTTCGTAAGCCCCAGTTCTTCCTCTATTCTTGCAGGATCACCACCAAATTCCCACATGTGCTTTAGTACGCGTTTTCCGGCACTTGCGCTTAATGCACCGTTTCCGATGCGCTCACATAGCGCTGCGAGCATATCTGCTTCAATGTGCGACGCGATGCTCTCCTCCTCTAGGCGCAGGCGGAACAGTTCACCTGTAATAAGACTGGCGGCTATTTTCGGGTACACTGTTTTTTCTGCGACGCTCTCAAAATACTCTGCATCATCGCGTTTAAGGCAAAGCTGTGCGGCAAACTGTAAGCTTATTTGATAACGCTCCATATAGCGGCGTTTTCGCACCTCAGGCAGCTCGGGGAGCGATGCCGCAACCTCTTCTATAAATGCACGGCTAAGCTCGATTGCGCAAAGGTCGGGGTCGGGAAAATAGCGGTAATCGTCCGCGTTTTCCTTGCTGCGCATGGCATACGTCATTCCCGTGGCCTGGTCGAAACGGCGTGTTTGCTGTACAATCGTTTCCCCCGCCTCAAATGCTGCAATCTGGCGAGCGGCCTCATACTCCGCCGCACGGCGCACGGACTGGAAGGAGTTGAGGTTTTTAATCTCCGCACGTGCGCCGAATGTACTTTCGCCAAACGGACGGACGGAAAGGTTTACGTCACAGCGCATGGAGCCTTCGTTCATCTTTAAGTCCGAAATGTCTGTATATAAAAGTATGGAGCGGAGCTTTTCTAAAAACACTGCAGCTTCTACGGGGCTTCTCAAGTCGGGCTCCGTCACGATTTCAATTAGTGGCACACTACAGCGGTTGCAGTCAATCAGCGTGCCATGTTGTTGGTCATGTACGAGCTTGCCCGCGTCCTCCTCTAAATGGATGCGCGTTATGCGCACCGTCTTTTCGCCAATTTCGGTATCTATGGTCATCGAGCCGTCTGTGCAGATGGGCAAATCGTACTGCGATATCTGGTACGCCTTTGGGAGATCCGGATACACATAGTTTTTGCGGTCGAGCTTAGAGTACGAGGCTATGGCACAGTTTAAAGCTATCCCCGCGCGTACGGCATATTCGACCGCGGTCTTATTGAGCACCGGAAGTGCACCCGGCATACCCGTGCACACAGGACAAATTTGTGTATTGGGTGGTGCGCCAAACGCCGTGGAGCAAGAACAGAATATCTTCGTTTGCGTCTTCAGTTCTACATGGATTTCAAGGCCTATTACGGTTTCATACTTCATAACTGCCTCCTACTTTAACGGGCGCTTCACTCATGTGATAAGCACCGTAAGCGCGTTCGTACGCTACGCCGAGTGACAAAAGTGTTTTTTCGTCAAACGCCTTGCCGATAAGCTGCATGCCTACGGGG
>JAEZLG010000107.1 GCA_023435855.1 Bacillota bacterium
CATTTTTCTAACGTTACCTTGAACGCGCTTGAGGATGCCGCGCTTTTGGAGGTTCCCACAGGGAAAATTGCCTTCACGACAGATTCGTTTGTGGTGACACCTCTCTTTTTCCCGGGCGGCGACATCGGGCGGCTTGCCGTATGCGGCACGGTGAACGATCTTCTCTGCCGTGGTGCAATGCCTAAATACCTATCAGCAGGCTTTATTTTGGAGGAGGGGCTCGATCTTGAAACCCTCGAACGCGTTGTGCGCTCCATGAGAGCGGCTGCAGATGAAGCGGGTGTTTCCATCGTGACCGGCGATACCAAGGTGATTGAAGGAAAAGGTGGGCTTTATATCAACACCGCCGGTATCGGCCTCGTACAAGAAAACGTAAACATCAGTGCAAAAAACCTTACACCGGGCGATGCCATTCTCGTATCGGGCCACATGGGAAACCACCACGCAGCCATTTTATCGAGCCGCATGCATATCCAAAACCGCATCGAGAGCGACTGCGCGCCTCTCAACGATATGGTACATAAGCTTCTTACGGCCGGCATACGCGTGCACGCGCTCCGTGACATCACACGCGGAGGGCTTGCCTCGGTGCTAAACGAACTTGCACAAAGCTCCGGGGTAACCATTGAGCTTTCGAAAAACTATAACCCTGCAGATTCACAGGTACAAGGCTTTTGCGATATTCTGGGGCTTGACCCCTACTATATGGGCAACGAAGGTAAGCTTTGCATTGCAGTAAACGGCGAGGACGAAGAAAAAGCGCTGTCGATACTTCGAAAAGCACGCTACGGGGAGTATGCCTGTCTTGCGGCAACGGTTACGGAAGGTGACCCCTCTGTACTATTAAAAACCCGCTCCGGTGCAACGCGCATACTCGATGCGCTTGCGGGAGAGGGTTTACCACGGATATGCTAAGCTTTTTGGTACGTACAGCGCCGCAAATTTCACCGATTTCCTCGTGTGCGCTCTATTGTTTTGCCCTCGTGCGCACGATATAATAAATATGTAGTAACAGATTGTTTTTGTGCCCGGTGTACAGGCACATCGATAAAGGAGTGAAAGCTTTGGAAGAGATGAAAAAGATCATGCCGCGCAATATTTTAGAAGAAATGGTCGATATGCGCGTAGATGAGTTGATGAAAAAAAGCGGCATTTGCTGCTGTATGTATTGCCGCGCAGATGTGGTAACGTATGCACTCAACCATTTGCCGCCCAAGTACACCATCAGCATCGGCGGCGAAATCTTCACACGCTTCCATATTAACCAAGTGCAGTTTCAGGCAGACGTAACAGCTGCCATTCTCGTTGCTATCGAAAAGGTAGGAAAGCGCGCCAACCACGACCGCGGCGATAAGTAGGTCTTTCAGAGTTGCTTTTTGGATAAATTTGTTAATAAACTATGAACGGAATGTTTTTTACGGAAAAGTATAGCAATATATGCTATACTTTTGTTTATTAACTTTTATCGGAGATGTGCTTCCATGATGATAAAAACCGCCTTCAAAAACGCGGTGCGCACGCCGGTGAAAACCGCACTGTTTTTTTTGCTTCTCGCAGCCGTAACTGTATTTTTGTGTTTGGGTACAAGTATGTGGAGCACGAGCCAGGCCTTGCTTTTGGAGGCTGACAGCACATTTGAAACCACAGCGGTACTTGAATACATCGGGAAAAATTACCCCGATTCACCCGAGGGCGACAGCTTCATGCAGCAGTCGCTCGAGGGTTATGATTTTTCGCCCATTAAAACAATGCCTGAGGTACTTTCATTCGAGCGGCATCGCGCCATGGGTGCCTACATAGAAGGTCTTAAGCAAAGCCCTGTTGGTATGCACCGCTACAAGAATTATGGCATCCTGCTCTTTACGGTGAAATATGATACCGATAAAGGCCCCCGCTGCATGATCCAGAAAACCTACTATGCCTCCGACGATTATTACAGCGGAATGTATTTTCACGCGTTGCCCTCGCAGCACCTAAAAGACATGTACGGTCTAAAAGACGATGACATTGGCCTTGAACTCAACCACACCTATATCGCGCACGGGTATTTTTCCACCGGCTCAAACCGCGCGATTTTATTTATGATTGACACGCCGGATGTTTCCGGTATGCCTGAATATGCAAAACAATCTCTCGAACATTTTGCATGCTATGACGAAGAGGATTTCCAAGGCCAAGCTATTGAGAAAACGCCCTTTTTCGTGCAAGTAACGGATCTTGCTAAAACTTATGCCGTAGAAGACCAGTATGTTGACGTGCAATTTACCTCCGACCTTGAATCCTATCTCGAGTTTTCTCGCAAGGAGCTTGCTATAACCACAGGCAGATCCTTTACAAAAGAGGAATACAATGTCGCCAGCGAGGTATGCGTGATAAGTGAACACCTTGCGGCACAACTCGGGCTCTCCTTAGGCGATACGCTTCCCATGGGGCTTTACGGCTCAATCAATAAGGCACCGGCTTATAAAAGCTACTGGCCATCTTCCGGCTTTACGTACAAGGGCAATTACACCATCGTTGGCCTTTTCAAGGAGACAACCGGCTATCACTATACAATATTTACTCCCGCAAACAACGAAAGCTGGTTGCCCG
Source organism: Bacillota bacterium (assembly GCA_023435855.1). GTDB lineage: Bacteria > Bacillota > Clostridia > Christensenellales > CAG-138 > UBA7707. The sequence continues at coordinate 2,593 of JAEZLG010000107.1, forward strand.
CTTCAAGCGAAAGCTACACACTTGCACGGCTTCGCCTGAAAAATGGTACGGCAGGGGCGTTCTTGAAGGAGACAGAATCACATCTTCTTAGCAGCATGCGATTTACCGTGTACGACCAAGGTTATGCGGAAACCGCGGCCGCGCTTAAGTCCATGCGCGAAACTGCGCAAATCCTTACATTTGTATGCTTAGGCGCAGGATTAGCCATAGTGTCGCTGTTCTCACACCTTTACATTTCTAAGCAGAGCGACAATGTGCGCGTCATGCTTGCGCTCGGTACGGGCCGCAGAAGAACCCTTGTATACCTTGTTTCAGGTGCGCTCTTGATTGCGCTTTTATCTGCGGCAGCAGGCGCATTTGCGGGAATCCGCTTTTCCCACACGGTAAATACCTCCGCTTACGAGCGGGCGGTTGAAACGAGAACTGTGGACTTCCGCTTCAGCAGCGTTTATTTAGGAGATGGCGCAAAGGATTTTGGCGGTGAGATTGATGCAGACCCGATGGTTTGTGTATTCACGGCATGCGGTATGTTCGTGTTTGCGCTTCTTATGTGCGCCTACACAGCGTTTCGGACCATTTCATCCGATCGTACGCGAAAAAAACACAAACGTCCGCGCGGTGCCGGGTTCAAAGCGCTCTTTTTCCCCATAAAGCTTGCGTTTCGCTCCATAGTGCGCAGCAAAGCGCGAAGCTTTGTGGTCCCCGTGGTTTCCCTTACAATGGTAGCGCTTATGTGCCTGTTCTCGGGCTTCCTCGCAGGCTATCAAACAGAGCTTGAAGACGTATACAACAATATGCCCGTACGCGCCTACATCACCTCCAAAACGGGAAAAAGCTTGGATAAGATTTATCTGAATGATATGGATATTTGGCCTATTATAAAAACAGGCTTCATTGAAGAGGCACATTATACCTCAACGCTTCGCTACTCGTTTGATAAGGTGATCCCTGCGTCTGACAGCAGCAATGAAGACGAGTGGAGGGTACCGCTCCCCACAAGCGCATTCGGGCTTGAGACACTGACCGATGCCATCCTTTTCTACGAAAAGCTCATCCTCACCAACGATATTGAGACCGTACCAGAATTTTATTTTGAAAAGGATGTGCCGTTTACCTTCCTAGATGGCCACGGCACGGAGGATTTTAAGAAGGACTACTCCACTGCTGATGACCTCCCCTGTTTGATGAGCACACAGTTTATGCAGGAAAACGGCATAAAGCTTGGAGACCATGTACGCATTACTGCGTATTGGCGCTATGCAGCGTACAGGCAGTTTACCGCTGATGCGTATAGCTTTGATCTGTTGGTGGCGGGCTCCTATCCAAGGCTTAGCGGGGCTGACAGCATCTACATCCCCTTTGGCTTCATCAAGAATTCGGGCATTCTTGCCGAATCGTACTATGTGGAAAACGACCTTGATGCAAGCGACCTTTCCAATTGGAAATTCCAAGGAAATTATAACTTCGAATCGCAAGCCGCTTATAAGAAGTGGCTTGATACCGTTACGTTCCGATCGTTTATGCGGTATAACGCCATCAATTTTACGCTCACAAACACGCGCGAGCTAGCCGCATTTAAAGATAAACTTGATGAACTTGGCTTTTCCAGCGTCGGGAAAGTTTCGCGCCAGCGCATTTTCCTTGTGATTGAGGATCAAACCCTCACAGAAACGGTGAATAACCTCAACCGCCACATCAGCTACATGGAAATCGTCTACAACGCCATGTATGCGCTTTCCATAGGCATCGGCTTTGTGGTTTCGTACCTGTTGACCAAAACAAGAAGAAGCGAGTTCGCTGTGATGCGAAGTACCGGCGCAGGTGCATTTAGAACCTTTGTGGTGTTCTTTACGGAACAAGCGGTTTTGTGCCTTGTAGGTACGCTTCTTGGTGCCGCAGTGTCGTTTTTGATGCCGGGTGGCATGCACGCACTTAGGCTTTACGCCATTTTGGGTTACGCACTTTGTTACTGGCTCGGAAGCGCAGTATCTGTTGCAATGATGAACCGCGTCAACGTGCTGTCAATCCTTTCGGCAAAGGAATAGGAGGTTTTTATGGGAATTTTAAGTTTACGCAATGCCTCGTACACCTACAGAAGCAAATACCAAACCGTGAAAGCCGTACGCAGTGCGAGCTTTGAATTTGAGCACGGCACGGTTTACGCCATTGTCGGTAAATCGGGCAGCGGCAAAACGACGCTACTGTCTTTACTTGCGGGGCTTGACCTTCCGACCGACGGTAACGTGCTGTTTGACGGCACATCCACCAAGGAGCTTAACCGCGACCGGTACCGCCGACAGGACGTGGCGGTGATTTACCAAGGCTTCAACCTATTCCCGCTTTTGACAGTGCTTGAAAACGTGATGTACCCGCTCGAGCTTCAAGGTAATAAAACCGCCGAGGCGAAAAAGCGCGCCATTGAAATGCTCCATGTGGTGGGACTTGTGGATGCACAGTTCAAGCGCTATCCTTCCATGCTATCGGGCGGCGAGCAGCAGCGTGTCGCCATCGCCCGCGCGCTTGCATCCAACGCTAAGGTAATCCTTGCAGACGAGCCTACAGGCAACCTCGATATTGAAAACAGCGGCAACGTAGTGGAAATACTCGTTCAACTCGCGCACGAGAGGAATTGCTGCGTAATAATCGTAACGCACGACCTTGCCGTCAGCAAGCTTGCAGACGTTTGCCTGCGCATGCGCGACGGTATTCTAACCGAGGATAAAAATACGGAAGAAGCATAAAGCCGGTTTTTCGGTAAAGCAAAAAGGACGGATCTTTTGAATCCGTCCTTTTATCTTAGTTGTAACTTAAATCTTTACCGTCCAGCCATGGGGGTCTTTGATTGCCCCACGCTGTATGCCTATGAGCGTATCGTACAGTTTTTGCGTAAGCGTGCCGATCTTGCCGCCGTTTAGGATGAGGCTCTTCCCTTTATAGAATAGCTCGCTCACGGGCGAGATGATGGCCGCAGTACCCGTTCCAAACGCTTCTTTTAAAAGGCCGTTATCACCCGCCTCGTATAGCTCATCGATAGAAACGGGGCGCTCCTCCACCTTGTAGCCCATATCCTTTACGAGCTGTAAAACGCTTCTGCGGGTAATGCCGTCGAGTATGCTTCCATCGATGGGAGCTGTGCAAACCGTGTCGCCAAGGAGGAACATCATATTCATGGCGCCAACTTCCTGCACATATTTATGCTCTACCGCATCAAGCCAAAGCACCTGGCTGAAGCCCTTTTCCTTAGCCTCCTCAGAGGCGCGCAGGGAGCACGCGTAGTTGCCGCCCGTTTTTGAGCCGCCAACGCCGCCGCGAACCGCGCGTACGTAGGAGTCCTCCACATAGATGCGCACGGGCGCAAAGCCTTTTGTATAATACATCCCAGATGCTGCGCAGATGATGTAATATAAGTAGCGTTTGGAGGCGTGTACGCCGAGTTCAGCGCCGTCTGCAATCATAGTGGGGCGAAGGTAGAGCGATGTGCCCTCCATATGCGGCACCCAATCCCGCTCGATGTCTACAAGCTTTTTCATAACCTCAACGTTAAAATCGGGATCGATCTCGGGCATCACCATGCGGTGCGCGCTTTTGTTGAGGCGTACAGCGTTGTCGCGCGGGCGGAAAAGCTGTATGTCGTTATTTGGTGTACGGTAAGCTTTCAAACCTTCGAATATCTCCTGCGCGTAATGCAGCACTGCCGAAGCGGGATCAATCATAAGTTTGGCATAAGGCTGTATGCGCGCGTCGTGCCAGCCTTTTCCTTCATCGTATTCCATGAGAAACATATGATCCGTAAACACCTTGCCAAAGCCGAGCCCGCTTTCGTCCGTGGGCTTTTCTTTAAGCTTCGCTGCTTTTTTAATCTCAATCTCCATGTTGTTCCACTCTCCCCTTTACGGATTTACGCAGCGCGCGCCACGCCTGAGTGCTTCGATGTTAAGCTCTACAAGGTTTGCCTTGGGTCCAGTGAATATGTGCGCGAGCATTTCGCGGATGGTCTCAACCTTTAATACCTTGGTCGCCTCGATGTACGCACCAAGCATAACCATGTTGGCAACACGGTCGTTACCAAGCTCTCTTGCTATGTCGTTACAGGGCACATAATAGGCCAAAATATCGCTCCTTGTGGCCTTTACCTCGATGATGGAGCTGTTAACAAACAGCAGTCCGCCCTGAACAAGAGATCCTTCAAACTTCATAAGCGACGGCTTATTCATGGCGATGAGCTCCGTGCTGTCAATTACAACAGGGGAAATGACCGGCTCGCTTGAAAGCACCACGTTGCAGTTGGCTGTACCGCCGCGCATTTCGGGACCGTAGGAAGGCAGCCATGAAACATTCACACCCTCCTTCATTCCGGCTTCTGCGAGCGTCTTGCCCATGGCCATAACACCCTGACCGCCAAAGCCGCTGATGATGATGTTGTGAAGCATTTTATTTCACCTCCGCCGTAATATCGCGGTATACGCCCAAAGGATAATAGGGGATCATGTTTTCCTTGAGCCACGTGATTGCGTTAAGCGGCGTTTTGCCCCAGTTAGTAGGGCAGGTGGAGAGAAGCTCCACGAAGGTGAAGCCCGCACCATCGAGCTGCAGCTGAAATGCCTTCTTGATGGCGCGCTTTGCCTTATTGATGTTCGGGATATCCGTGAGCGTGCAGCGCTCGGCATAGGCCGTGCCGTCAAGTGTAGACAGAAGCTCCGCCATGCGGATGGGCATGCCCATGAACTCCTTCTGGCGGCCGTAGGGTGCGGTGGTGGCTTTTTGCCCAACGAGGGTGGTGGGCGCCATCTGTCCGCCCGTCATACCGTAAATGGCGTTGTTGATAAAGATCGTTGTGAACTTTTCGCCGCGCATGGCCGCATGGACGATTTCAGCCGTGCCGATGGAGGCAAGGTCGCCGTCACCTTGATAGGTGAACACCGGATGATCGGGGAGTACGCGCTTGATACCCGTTGCGACTGCCGGTGCGCGCCCGTGCGCGGCCTCCATCATGTCGCAGCGGAAATAATCATACGCAAACACCGAGCAGCCAACCGGGCTTATACCGATGGTTTTGTCGGTTATGTTGAGCTCTTCAAGCACCTCCGCCACGAGCTTATGGGCTACGCCGTGCGTGCAGCCAGGGCAGTAGTGCATTTCCTTATCGGTGAGCGCTTTGGATTTTTCATATACGATTGCCATACTTACCTCCCTAACTGCTTAAGCGCAGTCTTCGCCACATCGGCAGGGGTGGGTATTACACCGCCCGCAGTGCCGATAAAGCCGACGGGCTTTGCACCGTTAACGCCGATGCGAACATCGTCTATCATCTGCCCGAGGCTCATTTCTACCGTAACGACCGCCTTGACGTTCGCCTTTGAGGCGACCTCGTAAAGACGCTTATACGGGAACGGCCAAAGCGTAATGGGGCGGAACAAACCGGCCTTCACGCCCTGCTTTTCTAAAAGCTGCATCGCAGCGCGCGCTACGCGTGAGGGTGTGCCGTAGGCTACGAATACGATCTCTGCGTCTTCTATATTCGTCTCTTCAAAACGCACCTCGTTTTGTTCGATCAAAGCGTACTTTTCGGCAATGCGAAGGTTGTTGTCGTAGCATAGATCGGGATCGATAAACAAGGAATTAATGACATTGTGTTTTCGATTGCTCACATCCCCTGTCGCTGCCCATGTCTTTTCGGGCAAAACGCGCTTTTTCGGTTCGCGCCACTCGATAGGCTCCATCATCTGGCCGATCATGCCGTCTGCAAGAACCATAACGGGGTTGCGGTATTGGTCGGCAATATCGAATGCTTCCTGTGTGAAATCAACAGCTTCCTGAATGGTAGCGGGTGCTAAAACCACAGTGCGGTAATCGCCGTTGCCGCCGCCACGCGTAGCTTGAAAATAATCTCCCTGTGCGGGCTGAATGGTACCTAAGCCCGGTCCGCCGCGCATGACGTTTACAATGACCGCCGGAAGATCCGCACCTGCGAGGTAGCTTATGCCCTCCTGCTTGAGGCTGATACCCGGGGAAGACGAGGATGTCATTACCCTTGCACCGCAGCCCGCTGCGCCGTACACCATGTTGATGGCTGCTACTTCGGACTCTGCCTGCACGAAGCTGCCGCCTATTTGCGGCAAGCGCATGGACATATACTCCGGTATTTCATTTTGCGGCGTGATGGGATAGCCGAAGAAGAACCTGCAGCCGGCTTTAATCGCCGCCTCCGCGATGGCTTCGTTGCCCTTCCACAATTCCTTTTCCATTTTGGTCAGATCCTTTCCACGGTAATTACGGAATCCGGACACATACGCGCGCAATTGCCGCATGCGATGCACAAAGACATGTCGCTTACCGATGCGGGGTGATAACCCTTCTTATTGGTTGCGCTCATGTCGATGACGACGATCTTTTTCGGGCATACTGCGGTGCAAAGCTCACAGCCCTTGCACCTATCCCTGTCAAACGTTACCCTTCCGGCCATACTTGCCTCCTAAAGCACATTTGGTATTGGTTTATGATACGGGGGAATTCTCATTCCCAAGGTTTTTTCATGTGGAGCGTGAGCGGAAAGCTTTCACCCGTGAGACCCGGATCGATTTCCGCCGTGAGTCTTTCGTCAAAAGCGTTATAGAGAAGCGGAAGCCCTGTTTTTTTTGCGACCTCCATCGAAAGCGCGTTGCCGCGAAGCACATCCTGAGCTGTCGACTCGGAACAAAGATGCGTGTTGTTCACAAGCCCGGTCACAGTCAGGCCGCTTGATGCCTCGATGCCCCGAAGATACTCTATGGCTGCTTCAGGCGTTTTCGTAAGACCTCGGTTGAAGTTTAAAACCATATAGAGCGCATACGGCTGCCTATTCGCATACGGCGCAAACCGCTGTAGGACACGCGCGCCTACCGGGTCGCCCCCAACGTCTATTACACCCGTCAGTGTTTCGTCTTCAAATATGCTCAACACCTGCGCGGGAAGCGCGGGCAAATCTGCATTCCCCATGCGGGCGGGCGAAGCGATGAGCTCTACACCGTACTCCTTAAAAAGCTCCTCGCGCTCGCGCGAGCGAAAATATGGGTTTACGATATCGAGATCGGCAAGCGCCACGCGCGGAAATTTCTCTTTAAGGCGCAAAGCAAGGTTGACGGCAAATTCCGTTTTGCCGCTGCCGTAATGACCTGTGATGATGTAAATACGCTTGTTCATATGCCTCCGAGAATCAGCTCTGTATGGGTACTTAGTAGGCGTAGATATGGGCTTCCTCCTCACCCCGTAATACGCGCAGCGCTCCCATAGCAAGCGCCCCAAGCTCATCCTCGCCGGGTATTACGATATACGGTGCAATAAAGCTTACCATCTCTTTGATCCAATCGGTGACGATTTTGTTGTAGGCAATGCCACCTGTTATGATGACGGCATTTACATCGCCGTGAAGCACTGCCGCAGCAGCACCTATGTCCTTTGCGACCTGATACGCCATGCCCTTTAATATGAGCTTTGCGTATTCATCCCCCGCCTCGATACGCGCCATGACTTCTTTCATATCGTTGGTGCCAAGATAGGCAACAAGCCCGCCGCGTGAGGTAAACTCCTTACGGATATCGTCGTATGTCGGGTACTTGCCGCTGTAGCAAAGCCGCATTACCTCCCCTACAGGCAAACCGCCCGGGCGCTCGGCCGAGTATGGGCCATCGCCGTCGATGCCGTTGTTCACGTCAATCACGCGGCCTTTGCGGTGTGAGCCTATCGTCACCCCACCTCCCATGTGCGCTACGATAAGGTTTAGATCCTCGTATTTTTTCCCGATGGATTTTGCGTAGCCTTTTGCGATCGCTTTTTGGTTGAGCGCATGCCATGCAAGCGTACGGGGCATATCGGGGTAACCCGAAAGACGCGCGACATCCTCCAATTCATCCACGACTACGGGATCCACAATGTACGCAGGGCAGTTGTACTGTGCCGCCACCTCAAACGCCAATATACCGCTCAAGCTCACAAGGTGTTTTCCCCATTTGCAGGTACGAAGGTCGTCATACATGAGCTGATTCACACCATAGGTGCCGCTCGGAATGGGCTTAATAAGCCCGCCTCTTCCGACCACCGCGTCAAAATGCGCATGTATAAGCCCGCGCTCTTTTAAGGCTGCCTCCACGAGTGGTTTGCGGTAAGCATAGTGCTCCTCATTGGAGCGCAACGGCTTCAGTTCCTCCTGCGTATGGCGCAGGATATGCGTGAATTCCGGTGTTTCATCGTTATAAACAGCAAGCTTGGTAGAGGTGGAGCCGATGTTGATGACAAGGAGCTTCATATATACGCTTTCCCCCGCTGATGAGTTTAATAATTGATGCAATTTAACGTATGGTCCGCCATAAGGACTGCAAGTGCGATGGAATAAAGCTTTGTTTCATCGCTGTCCGCACGGGAAGTGACGACAACAGGCGCTTTTGCACCTACGATGAATCCGGCACTTTTCGCTCCCGCAAGAAATGTGAGCGCTTTGTAAAGTATATTGCCTGCCTCAATTTGAGGCATGAGAAGGATATCCGCATTGCCCGCAAGAGGGTCCAGAATACCTTTATGCTTTGCGGCAGCGACAGATACCGCATTGTCGAGCGCGAGAGGGCCTACGACGCGGCAGCCTGTAATTTCGCCACTATGATGCATTTCAACAAGCGTCTTAGCGTCAAGCGTTGCGGGCATCTTCTCATTTACCTTTTCGACCGCGCAAACAACCGCAGCTATGGGGTCGACATTTCCGAGCGCATGCGCCACCTTCACGGCGTTTTCCAAAATGACCTTTTTTGTTTCCGCATCGGGTGCAATGTTCATGGCGGCATCGGTTACGTACAATAATCTCGGGAAATCCTTGACATCAAAAATGGTTACATGTGAAAGTACGCGCGCTTCTCTTAGGCCTATCTCCTTATCGAGCACAGCCTTCAGCATGATCGAGGTATCAACAATACCCTTCATAACGATATGCGCATGGCCGCTTGATACAAGCGCAACCG
>JAEZLG010000159.1 GCA_023435855.1 Bacillota bacterium
CGAGCGCTCCAAAAGAGCGCAAAGGAGCAGCCAAACTACAATGTCCTTTACCACGAGATTACCTCTGGCAGCTGTCGAAAATATGCACCCGTTTTTGCTAAAGAGATTGAAAGTATCTCCTCGGCGACGTACTCGGCATTTCTTACACAAGCACAGGCGGATGGTGATATCCGTACCGACGCTGACCCGCGACTTTTCGCATTCTTCTTTGATAATCTCCTCATGATGCTGCAATTCTCCTATTCCTGCGATTATTATCGTGAGCGTTTCAAAATTTACTGTGGCAATGACGCATTGACCGATGACGAAAAGGTGGTTTCAGAGTTACTAAAATTCTTCGAATCTGCATTTACCTTGGAGCGCAAACAAATCGCACACCGAAATTAAGAGGGGTGACGGTATGGCGTACGTAGTCGCTTATGACGTGGGAACGACCGCTGTAAAAACCTGCTTATTTCACTTGGACGAAAAGATTACACTTCTTTCGAGCGCACAGCAAGGCTATGGACTTTATGTGCTTGAAAATGGCGGCGCAGAGCAGGATGCAGACGAATGGTGGACCGCTATGTGTACTACCACACGTCAATTGTTTGAAAAAGTAACGGTAAAACCGCAGCAAATCGAGGGAATATCCTTTTGTTCTCAAATGCAGGGCCTCGTGCTCGTAGATAAAGAGGGTAATGCGGTAAGACGTCCCATGAGCTATATGGATCAACGTGCGAGGATAGAGTTTAAAACCGGCATGGCGCATGGGTTTCAGATAAGCGGCGTAAATTTCGTCAATTTATTAAAAAGCCTTAAGCGAACCTGTGCTGTCTCCACAAGCGTGAAGGATCCCATCTGGAAGTACAAATGGGTTGAAAACAACGAACCGGAGAAATTTCAAAGGGTCTATAAGTGGCTGGACGTGAAGGAATATCTCATCCTCCGTTGTACAGGAAAGTTCATCATGACCGAGGACTCAGCCTTCTCAACATTTCTCTACGACAGCCGAAACGGCAAGCGCGGCTGGAGTAAAACGCTGTGTTCCATGCTCAAGGTAAATATGGAGCATTTACCCAAAATCGTCCGATCGGCCGATAATGTGGGAGGACTTACCGAAAAGGCAGCGCGAGAGCTTGGATTAGCACAAGGCACTCCTGTATTTGGTGGCGGAGGGGATGCAACGCTCATCGGCATAGGTGCTGGTTGTACATCTACCGGCGATACACATATTTACTCGGGTACGTCGGGCTGGGTATCGACCGTCGTCGATAAGCAAAGTGTGGATATAAACGCTATGATGGCTGCAATCATCGGGGCAATGCCGAACAAGTACAATTACTTTGCGGAAATGGAGACCGCGGGGAAATGCCTGGAGTGGGTAAAGGACCACTTAGCACTCGACGAAATAGGAATTTATCTGGATAAAAAGCATATCACCGAAACGCAGGAATGCATATATACGAGCCTGTATGACTATTTGACAAAAACCATTGAGCGCGTTCCTCCGGGCGCCGGCGGCGTTATATTTACGCCGTGGCTGCACGGTAATCGCTGCCCGTTCGAAGATCCTAACGCTGCGGGCATGTTCTTTAACGTTAAGCTTGAAACCGGTAAAACAGAACTGATCCGCGCTGTTTTGGAAGGCGTTTGCTATCACCTTCGCTGGATGCTCGAGTGTGAGGAAAGGAATGTAAAAACTTCATCTACCGTACGCTTTGTGGGCGGAGGCGCATTATCCGACGTAACCTGTCAGATTCTTGCCGATATGACTAACCGCAAGGTAGAGACAGTGGAGGCACCGCAAAACGTCGGCGCAGTAGGTGCTGCGGCAGTTATCGGCGTAGGGCTAAATCTTATTGACGGCCTTGAGAGCATACGCGATTTTATCCCCGCCATAAAGACATACTGTCCGAATCCGGCAAGAAAAGCTATGTATGATAAAAACTTTATGGTATTTAAGTCACTGTATCGCGCGAACAAAAAGCTATTTAAGATTATGAACCAAAACTGAAATGCGGGAGGGATTTTGACCTATGAAACCGAATTACCGTTATGTTGATGCAAAAAAGGTTACAGCACAGCTTGATGAATTGATCAAACAGCCAATTCGCAGCATTAATAAAGATGCACTGCAAAAGTACGAAACCGAGTATTACGGTAAGAAATGCAAAGCATCACACGAGATGGTAGAAAAGGCCGTTAAGGTAATCCCGGGCGGCGTACAGCACAATCTCTCATTCAATTACCCTTTTCCGCTTGTGTTTACAAAAGCGGAAGGCAACAGGCTTTACGATATTGACGGCAACGAGTATTTTGACTTTTTGCAAGCGGGCGGCCCTACTGTGCTTGGGAGCAACCCTAAGTTTGTACGGGAAAAGACGGAGGAGTTATTAGATACTTGCGGCCCTTCCACAGGCCTTTTCCATGAATACGAGTATAAGATTGCACAAAAGATAACCGAACTTGTACCCTCCGTAGAAATGGTTCGCATGTTCGGTTCAGGCACAGAGGCCTGCATGGGTTCTATCCGCGTCGCAAGGCTCGCTACAAAAAAGAAAAACATCGTCAAAATGGGCGGAGCATACCACGGATGGAGCGACCAACTAGCCTATGGCATACGGATTCCAGGTACCAAGGGCTTGCAGTCTGCAGGCGTGCCCGGCTATGTGTTCCGTCATACACAGGAGTTTTTCCCCAATGATCTTAACGACCTCGAACACGTTTTACGCATGAACACATTAAACGGCGGTACAGCAGCGGTGCTGCTTGAACCAATCGGTCCCGAGAGCGGCACGCGGCCGGTGGATTTTGACTTTCCGGCAGGCGTAAGAAAACTTTGCGATAAATACGGTGCACTCCTAATCTTTGATGAAGTTGTGACAGGCTTTCGTATGGGTCTTGGAGGTGCACAGGAATATTTCGGCGTGATGCCCGATCTGACCATATTCGGTAAGGTGGTAGCGGGAGGTTACCCCGGCGCGGGCGTTATCGGCGGTAAAAAGGAATACATGCAATACTTAGGCGGAGGGCTTGAAGGGCATGCAAAGAAAGCGCTCGTCGGCGGTACTTTAGCCGCAACGCCTCTTAGCTGTTGCGCGGGGTATCATACGATCTGTGAGATTGAACGAACGGGTGCATGCGAAAAGGCAGCGAAAATGGGAGATCGCCTCGCAGACGGCTTGAATGTGCTTATCGATAAGAAAAAGCTTCCGTTCGTTGCGTATAACGTAGGCTCAATCTGTCACCTTGATACGGTTGGCACATTGCACTTCGCCATCCGTTGGACGAAACCCTGGCAGATACCGAGCATACTTAAAGAAACCTCAAAACGTAAAAAGGAAATGCAGCATATGGGCGCAGCCTACATGGCAGAAGGGCTTGTAACGCTTGCGGGCAATCGCATGTATACGAGTGCGGCGTACACCGAAAAAGATATTGACGCAGCGCTGACAGCATTTGCGCGCGTTTTTGATAACATTGAGGTGATATAAATGGATGAGAGAGAAGCAAGGCAGGCGGTAGCAGATGCGGGACGGATATTGCTGAAGGAAGGTCTTGTTGCTCGTACATGGGGCAACATGAGCTGTCGGATTAACGATACGACCTTTGCCATAACCCCAAGCGGTTTAAGCTATGAAAGCATGACGGCAGACGACGTGGTCGTCTATAACATGCAGGATGAGACTTGGCGCGGCAGTCACAAACCTTCCTCCGAGAAGGGCGTGCATATCGCGGCGTATAGGCAATTTAGAGATGCGGGTTTTGTGGTGCACACCCATCAGACCTACGCCTCTGCACTCGGTCTTTCCGGTTTTGATGCACTTTCACCCACGACGAAAGAAAACGACATTCTCGGCGGAATAGCGCTTGCTAAATACGGTTTACCGGGCACCAAGCACCTCTGTTCAAATGTAACAACCGCACTTTCAAAGGGTGCGCACGCGGTGGTCATGGCACAACACGGCGCGCTTATCGCCGGACGCGATCAAAAAGACGCATGTGACCGAGCAAGGATTTTGGAGGAGGTATGCAAACGAGCGTGCAGAGGTCAGCCTGAACCGGGGGAGTTATATCATGAACAAGAAATCTTAAAGATCGTAAGCCGCGTGAGCGAGTTCTATCCGTATGTCGGTTTTACAGTTGCTCCGCCTGTATGTGAGGTCGCGGCGACCGCGCATTCCTTCCGCGCTCAACTCGACGATATGGCGCAGATGATAGGCGCTAAGTTTCGCGTAATAGATGCAGAGCCCGAGTTGATTCTAAACGCACTAAAAGCGTGCAGTGCGGTGCTCATAAAGGACCTTGGTGCAATATGCCGCGCGGATACTAAAGGGGATGTGGCGGCACTGAAGCTTCTTACGGAAAAAGCCTGTGTGTGCTTCCTTCATACGCGTGCTCTAAAAGCTAATATTGCGCTTTCACCGCTTGACGCAATGCTCATGCGGATGATATATAAAAACAAGTACTCCAAAAAAATAGGGGGTTAACGTCGTATGGCAGTGAAACAGCACAAAGAGCTTTGGCGTACCTTGAAATTCGTTCTTTTTTCAGCAAGCGCAGGCATCATAGAGTTATTAAGCTTTACGCTCTTAAATGAGTTGATGCATGTGCAATATTGGTTCAGCTATTTGACTGCACTTGTGCTTAGTGTTCTGTGGAACTTCACTCTCAACCGACGTTTCACTTTTAAATCTGCCTCCAATGTGCCTATTGCAATGCTCAAGGTGGTAGCCTACTACTGCGTTTTTACACCCGTTACCACTCTTTTAGGAAATTATCTGGTGGAAACGCTCGGGTGGAACGAGTACCTTGTGACAGGCATCAATATGGCGCTTAACCTTTCGACGGAGTTTTTTTATCAGAAGTATGTGGTTTACCGAAACTCTATCGATACCAACGAACTCGCAAAAAAAGAAAAAGAAGCCCAAGAAAGCGCTTAACCGATTTATTACAAACATTTCGTGCCTAGCATTACTCTAGCACAGAAATTGACGTGTTATAAAAATACTTGTACAAGTATTCAAATAAACATATACTATCATTAAGTTGATTAAAGGTAAGGGAGACGAAATGCGTTGTTCGACTCCCTTTTCCTAAACTTAAGATTAACACAGCTTAAAGGAAGTAAAGTCTCAATGGATCAAACCGTTCATGAGAAAATCGATATCACACTTCTTCCCGGACTTGACAGGGAGGCTTATAGGTCTGTATCAGTTTTACAAAAGATTTGCGAGTCGCATGACAAGATAACCCTCAAGCTCGAGCTCGATTATAAATTAAAGGCTTACGAGCAAAGAACTGCTGAGAAGGAAGCCGGCTATACCGATGAATTCATAGCCTATATGGAAGGCCAAGCCGTCGGTTACATCGGAATTTGCAGTTTCGGCGGACCGGGTATGCCGCTTGAAGTGACCGGGATGGTTCATCCTTCGTATAGGCGTTTTGATATTTTTACACGCCTACATACGCTTGCTTTGAGCGAGTTTCAAAGGCGAAGCTGCACAGATGTGCTTCTTCTGTGTGACAGAGTTTCAAGTGCAGGTCACGCATTCCTAGATAAAATCGGGAGCGTCTATAAATTTTGCGAGGTCGAAATGTACCTCCAAAAAGATACTCCCATTCACGATGTATATATCCACAGCGATATCCTGCTGCAAAAAGCAAATAACGCGGATGCCGCTACAATAAAAAACATCGATGCTGCAGCATGGAATGAGCCGGGGAAGTCTCCGGACGAGGAAGAGGAGATTTTTCTTCCTGAAGATGAAGAAAAACGCGGATTAACGGTTTATCTGGGTATAAAAAATGGCGTTACCATCGGAAAAATTAATCTGCAAAAAAGCGAAAACGAAGTTTGGGGTATTTACGGTTTTGCCATACTACCGCAATTTCGCGGATTGGGTTACGGGCGAGCAATGCTTAAGCAATCGATCGAAAAAATGAAAACATCAGGTGCTAAAGAGATTATGCTGCAGGTCGTACCCGAAAACGAGCGCGCGCTGAACCTTTATACATCCTGTGGATTTAAAGAGACATCCGTTATGGATTATTATACTCTCAGCGTAAAAAAAGGAGACAATCTATGAAATTTCAAATGGTACACGAAAATTACAATGTATTTGACCTCAATACCTCGATAGCATTTTATGAGAAAGCGCTTGGGCTTAAAGAAAAGCGGAGAATAACGGCGGATGACAGCTCTTATATTATCGTATTCATCGGAAACGATGAAACTGACTTCGAGCTTGAGCTGACATGGCTTCGTGATTGGGAAAAGCCCTATGAGCTTGGAGATAACGAGTTCCATCTAGCTTTCCGCGCAGACGATTTTTCCAAAGCACACGCGCTCCACAGTGAGATGGGCTGCATCTGCTTCGAGAACAAAAAGATGGGCATTTACTTCATCGAAGACCCGGACGGATATTGGCTGGAGATACTTCCCGCGAAACGTTGATACAATCCAAGGAGAGAGCCGTGGCTTCTTTAACTTTCGATTGCTTGAACCGTTATTACAGCGCTTATGATGAGGATACCCGCCTACTATCTAAGCATGGGCAGATAGAATTTTTGACGACCATGCGCTATATATCGCATTATCTTAAGCCGCAAATGCGCATTTTGGAGATCGGTGCAGGGACGGGGAGGTATTCCCATGCGCTTGCTCGACTGGGCTACTCCGTTACAGCCGTAGAGCTTATTCCCCGCAATATTGAAGTTTTTCAAGCAAATACAGCGCCCGGTGAAGACGTATGTGTGATGCAGGGAAATGCATTAGACCTTTCTATGATCCATGAAGGTGCATTTGACATAACGCTTTTGCTTGGCCCAATGTATCACTTATTCACATTCGAAGAGCAAAAGCAAGCGCTTTCTGAAGCGCTTCGCGTCACAAAAATAAACGGCATACTCTTTGTCGCCTATTGCATGAGCGACGCTTCCATTTTGAATTACGGTTTTCGAAGCGGCAACATTTTCGAACTCATTGAAAAAGGCTTGCTGGACCCGGTAACATTTAGAGCATTTTCCAATCCGGAGGATCTCTTTGAGCTATATCGCAAAACCGATATAGATGCGCTTGTAAACGGTTTCCCCGTAAAACGGCTGCATTTTGTAGCGACCGATCTATACACCAATTATTTTCGAGAAACCATCGATGCGATGGACGACGATACCTTTTCAATGTATCTTAAATACCACTTCTCCGTATGCGAGCGAGAGGATATGGTAGGGATAACGCATCACAGCCTCGACGTTTTAACAAAGCTTCCTTAAAAAGCATCCTTTGAGGTGATTTTCTATGAGCTCAGAAAACGAAGTTTTAGATCTGATTGCGAAAATTAAGGAAAACATCGCACGCGTCATGGTGGGAAAGGAACAAGCCGCCGATATGGTGCTCATTGCACTCATCTGCGGCGGGCACATTTTAATTGAGGATGTACCCGGGCTTGGCAAAACCACGCTTGTAGCTGCGCTTGCTCGCACGCTTGACTGTTCGTTTCGCCGTATTCAGTTTACACCGGACGTACTGCCATCGGATGTTACGGGTTTTACGAGCATCAACCTAAAAACCGGCGAGCGCGAGGTAAACTTCGGTGCGGTGATGGCGCAGATCGTACTTGCTGACGAGATCAACCGTACAAGCCCTAAGACCCAGTCGAGCCTGCTCGAGGTGATGCAGGAAGGGCAAGTGACCATCGACGGTGTAAGTTACCCCGTACCGCAGCCGTTCATCGTGCTTGCAACGCAAAACCCCGTGGAACTTATAGGTACTTATCCGCTTCCGGAAGCGCAGCTGGATAGATTCTTATTAAAAATTGCCTTAGGTTACCCACAGCGGGACGAGGAGTTGAACATTTTAAAGCGCAACAAAGGCTGTAAGCCGCTCGATGAACTTAAGAGCGTCGTCGATGCAAAGGATGTTCTGTTCCTTCGCGATAAGCACAAAGAGGTCCTTTGTACGCAACCCATACTTGAATACATTGTTTCTATCGTCAACGCTACGCGAAATAACGAAAAGGTACTGTTAGGCGTTAGTCCGCGAGGCTCTCTCGCTCTCATGAATGCAGCCATGGCGCATGCTATGCTTCACGGTCGTTCCTACACGCTCCCCGATGACGTGCAATTTATGGTGGAA
>JAEZLG010000268.1 GCA_023435855.1 Bacillota bacterium
CGCGTATACGGCAGCATTGCACAGCGCAGCTCCATGGTATTCGGGCTTTTTCTAAGTGCAATTTTCATTGTGTTGCGCGAGCAGTTCATCATGCTTTTTACGAATGAACAGGAAATCATTCGGATCGGTGGATATATCATGCTCATTATCGCCGCCACAAGCGTCGCACAGACCTCGCAGGTGGTCATTTCCGGCTGTCTTCGCGGCGCAGGCGATACGCGCTATGTGGCCATCTCCTCACTTGTGAGCGTAAGTGTGGTGCGCCCGATTCTCTCGTGGCTTTTATGCTATCCGCTGGGTTTCGGCCTCATCGGTGCATGGATCGGCCTATTTTCGGACCAGCTACTTAGGCTTATCCTAAACGCCGCAAGGTTCAAGAGCGGTAAGTGGACTCAGATTAAGTTGTAGGGTACGCTTCTTTTCTTTGAGAAGAAAAGAAGCAAAAGAAACTTAATGGTGCAAAAAACATGCGTTTCTTAGACCCCGACAACAACTTGATTACATTCAGGTGCTTCCCTAATACATAAATTGTCGCAAGGAAACACCGGGAATATATACGTAAGGCGGGACGATATCATCCCGCCTTATCTTTACCCGGTATTGGTTACCCCTCCGTATCCATCAACATACCCATGAAAATAGGCAGATTGGTTTCGCAATCGATGATAAGGTATACAAAAGGACGGTCGAGGATGACGGTTTTAGATTCCTCATGCTCCATCGAGGCACCTTCGGCCATCTCCACAACGGTAGCCGCACCCGCCTTCGTGCCTTTTTCATCCACAGCTATATACGTCTTATGAAGCACGCGGCTGATATAAAGCTTGCCGTTTGAGGACGTTCCGATGCCTGCGAAATCTGCGTCAGAAGGGCTAAATGCGTCACGCATACCCATGCCGGAAAGTGTACTGCCCATTTCCGTACTAAACTCGCTCTCAAACTTCGGCATCGCTGTGTTCACCGTGATTGTCTCGATGCTACTAAGGATTTGCATGAGTTTTTCACCTGTGAGCGACGCAGCGTATTCGCTGACGCTTACACCTTCATTAGGAAGCAGTGCTACAAAGGCGTATTTTTGATCGGCATAATATTTAAGAAAGCCCGCTGCGTTTTCATCTTTGAGATACTTGCCTTCCGTAGAATACATCATTTCTACGTTGCGCTCATCCCCGCCCTCGGTTGTGAAAATACCGTCGCGGATTTGCGTATCCTTATAAATTGTTTCCCACTCCGCATCAAACGCGAGAGCGTTCACCAAGTACATCACCGCTCCGGCAGGTATTTGGTCGAGTATGTTTTCGATCATGCCGTCTGTATTTTTATTTACCCAGGCATTGATATCTTTAAGCGTCGTACCGTCAAACGGAGCTTTGTAGATGCTCGCTCCATAAATATCCGCATTGGTCTGCAGAAAACCCTTATCAACAACAAAGCTTTCCTCATCCTTAAACCAGATGGAATTGGCAGCGTTGAGCTTGTACTTTTCGCCTTTAGGCAACGCGTTTACATAGGCGCGCAGGCTCTCGTTCATCTCTTTTATGCTTAGGCCGAACATGGCCTCCATTTGCGCAAGTGTTTCCCCCTTCGCCCCGTTTTCGGTCATGCCGAGCGCTAAAAGTACGGACAACGGCGAGATGAGCACATTTTTACCTTCCTCAATGCTTTTTTGAAACAACAGAACGCCAAAGTCCGCCAGTCTTTCGGCCTCCTCCGAATCGAGCATACCTACCGGAGAAGGGTTTGCTTTTACGCCTTGCATAAGATTAGCACTTTGTGCATCTGCAGCCGTGCAGCCTATAAAAGATACCGCAAGCGCGAAACATAACGTTAACCCAAGGGTGCGTCTCAGCATAAAAAAAGCTCCTTTCTTGTTATATAAATAACACGATTCGGGGCTTAAAAGGTTCCGTATTTTGTCAGCAATCATCTTTTTTGCCGCCTTATAAAATACTCTTCAGCTTTCAAACCCGCTCTATAGTTTGAAATGTCAGAGAGACGCGCGCGCGGCTGCATCTCCATGCGTACACCGCTCATACGTGAAAGTGGGAACTCCCTTAATCCGTTCTCCCCCTCTATGTTGCATACAAGCATCATTTCGCCCGAAATGCTTAATAGAAAATAAGGGTTTACGCGATATCGGCGCGTATCGCGCCCGTCTTCGCTCTCACCGTATAAAAATGTAAGCTGTTTTAATGCAGCGATGCATGCGCCGATGATCTCTATCGTCTTAAAAGGCACATCGTCTATAGCCTTTTCACACCAAACAGCAGAGCTTTGTTCAAGCTCGAAAGCGCGGTGATTGCCAAAAAATGCAGCGAGCTTTTTTATAAGCTCCGCTTCCCTTTTGCGGCTGATGAACGGAGCCGTGCGCACAGCATTTATAAGGAGTTTAAGCTCCGGTGCGTCAAAATCCCGTGCGCGAAGATAATACCCACGGGAGGATTTTATAATATCCGCCCCGTACTGTATAAGCGCGTCTATATCGCGGTAAACGCCCTTTCGCTCGGCGTTTACGCCGCGCATAATAAGCTCCTGTGTCAGCTCCGGCACGCTCATGGGGTGCTGTGCGTCAGTTTTTTCTTTGAGGATGTCATATAAGTAAAGGGGTTTCAGTTTTGCGTTTTTCATAACAGTACAAATCCTACTGTGATCATAGTCTGTGCGGCAAGGTAGGTCGCCATGACGGAGAAATTGCTTCCTTGATTCTCGCGAACAAAAACGAGATGCGCCAGTATTGCGTCAGATACTAAAAACAAAATCGCCCCCAGCGGGAAAAGCATGCGCCGGGCAGACGGCGCAACAAAAAAACTCATCGTCGCCACAGTGCCCATCGCACACAAAACAAGCATGTAAAAAAGCACCGAAGTGTTAAGTTTTTTGGGCACCACCGGCTTAAGGCGCGTAAACCCTATTGCGGCCGCTGCCATAAAAAAAGCTACAATAAGCGCAATGCCGTAGATCGGAAGTTTCATAGCGCCGGCGTAGCTGAAAAACGCTGTCATATAGAGAATATGTCCGACTCCAAACGATGCCCCGCCTATCATGAAAAAGCTGGGCTTATTGGGGAGAAGCAAAAACACATCCCCGACCGCACCGAAAAGGAGAGCCATGGCTACGATGAGATGCGGCTCATTCGTGCTTACGAGATAGATTGCGGCAAGAAACGGCATGAGCAAGGGCTTTGTAACAACACGAAGCTTATTTTTCTCATGTAAGCATGCATTGAGATGTACGAGCGCGGTCGCCAAAAACAAAATCGACAGCGTTGGAATCATGTACGAATCCCCCTTAAAGCCATCTTAAAGAAGCTTAATGAGCGTAGTGAGCCATATCGCGGAAGCGGTAACGCATGCAAGGATGTTGAGCACCATGAGCGCGCGAGCGCGTCTGAGCTTCTTGAGCTTGTTTTTGGAGCGCAAACGACGCTTAATCCGGTAAGCTTGTAAAGTAGCAATCAAAAAACCGAGAAGCGCGGTAAGAACAGCAGCATACACGGGGATGGAAAAGCCCAGAATGTCCGTAAAAAATAAGCGCTCAGCCAAGATGACGAGCGATATAATAAAAAAGACACTGGACGCTACAGACATACTTTGCCTCCTTCCCCACCATTATTTTATGATTATACCATAGAAATCAATTAGGCACATACCTTAGCTTATGCCTAAAGCCGTATCTCTGCTTGAAAATTCTGACGAATCCTGCCCACTTGCGCGTGTTCTTGTGATATACTATATGTGTGGAAGGTCTGGGCATTTAGCTTAGGCCCGATTCAGGCTAAAAATGAGTTTACTCATAGATGCAAGGAGGACGTATTCATGCAGTATTCGCACGAAGTGGAACAAATGTTTTGCGTCGCAAAGGGCGCAAAGCATGAAGCCGCTCCCATTCCCGAAGAGGGCCGCTGGGTAAGAGCCAAAGAGATCAAAGACATCAGCGGACTGACCCATGGCGTAGGTTGGTGTGCGCCGCAGCAAGGCGCATGCAAGCTTACCATCAACATCAAGGAGGGCATCATCCAAGAAGCCCTTATTGAAACCATCGGCTGTTCCGGCATGACGCACAGTGCAGCCATGGCCAGCGAGATACTTCCCGGCAAAACCCTACTCGAAGCGCTTAACTCCGACCTCGTATGCGATGCCATTAACACCGCCATGCGCGAACTGTTTTTGCAGATCGTTTATGGCCGCTCGCAAAGCGCATTCAGTGAAGATGGGCTTCCCGTCGGCGCCGGTCTTGAGGACCTCGGCAAGGGTCTTCGCTCACAGATCGGTACCATGTACGGCTCACTTAAGAAGGGCCCACGCTTCCTTGAAATGGCGGAAGGTTATGTAATCGCCATTGGCCTCGATAAGAACAATGAGATCATCGGCTACAAATTCGTGAGCCTGGGCAAGATGATGGATGCCATCAAGAAGGGTGTTAACCCCACCGAGGCCTACGAGAAAAACATCGGTACCTACGGCCGCTTTGCGGAGGCCGTCACGGTCATCGACCCGCGCAAGCAGTAAGGAGGCACAGCAATGATCAGCTTTGAAGGTTACGAAAGAAGGATCAAAAAGATCGAGCCCGTCATGGCCAAATACGGTATTGAGGGCTTCGAGCAGGCGAACGACATGCTTTTGAAGATGGGCGTCGACGTGCGCTCCATCGTTATGGGTATACAGCCTATCGCTTTTGAAAACGCCGTTTGGGCATATATTTTGGGTGCTGCCATCGCTGTGAAAAAGGGCGTTAAGACCGCAGCGGAAGTCTCTACATGCATCGGTGAAGGTTTACAGGCGTTTTGCATCCCCGGCTCCGTTGCTGACCAGCGCGCTGTAGGCCTAGGCAACGGCAACCTTGGTGCCATGCTTTTAAGTGAAGATACCCATTGCTTTGCATTCCTCGCGGGCCACGAAAGCTTTGCCGCCGCCGAAGGCGCTATCGGCATCGCCAAGACCGCCAACAAGGTGCGCAAGGAACCTTTACAGGTCATCCTCAACGGCCTTGGCAAAGACGCTGCTTACATCATAAGCCGCATCAACGGCTTTACGTATGTAGAGACCGAGTACGATTACTACACGGGCGAGCTTAAAATCGCAAATACGATTGCCTTCTCCGACGGCGACCGCGCGAAGGTTCGCTGCTACGGTGCAGACGAAGTGAACGAGGGCGTGG
>JAEZLG010000183.1 GCA_023435855.1 Bacillota bacterium
CTGATACTGTTCATGATTGCGGTAATCGCACCTTGCTTAATCGCGAGATCGGCAATCTCAGAATAGATCCATATGTCGAGCACCGGCGCTATGAGAGCCCATGCGATTGCGTTGCCGGTGACTTGAATCACATTGAAGATCACGGCATCCTTTACCTTGAATACATCGGCATTTACGAACTTGAATGCGATGCCGTATAAAAATCCCGCCACGCCGCTTGCAATGACCCAACTCCACCATGGTGAGCCGCTCATAAAAAAAAAGTACAGCGCATGGCCGATAAAACCGATTAGAAAACCCGCAACAGGTCCGAACAAAGCCCCGAATACGGCCGCAATGCTATAAGCAGTTTGGAACTCGGTTCCCTGTAACGGAGAGGGGAGCTTAGCGTACATAGATAAAAGCATGAATACAGCCGCACCGAAGACGATTGCGACAACGGTTCTGCCGTTCACCGCGAAAAGTCTTTTCTTTTCCCGCATTATAAAAACCCCGATAACAATGGTAGATTACGTCCTAAAATTATTTTACACTATCCATAAAAATCGTCAAGTCGCGACAAAAGAATGTATAAAGTGCGTACCGATGTTACGGTGATAACTCCGGGGGATTTCTCGCTTTGCTCGAAATGACAGTGGAAACACGAAGGTACGCCCGACAAATGCTGTCATTTCGAACGGTGCAAAGCGGAGTGAGAAATCTCCTGCATGGGAGCCGCAAAAATAACGGGACGTACAAAGCGTGCGTCCGGTTTTGCTAAGGGGATCCTTCACTCTGTTCAGGATGACAGTGGCGGGCTATCCGGAGGTCGGTACCTACGCAATACCTAGCTTACAACAAGCCCCACGCAGTGGCCGTTTAAAGAGGATAGGGATTGTTAAGGGGCCAAAAAAAGGCGTCACTGACGCCTTTTAGAACCGGTTTTAATTGGTACTCTTTATTTTTTGTTCATCTCATAAATCAACGCCAGCCCTTCGAGCGTGAGCGTGGGGTTGACGATGTCTATGCGATCTGTTTCCTCAGCAATCATCGAGGACATTCCACCCGTTGCAATCACGGTAAGTTTGACACCCAGCTCTTTCTCTATTTGGCGAAGTATGTAATCCACCTGCCCCACATAGCCCCGTATGACGCCTGACTGTATGGCTTCCTTCGTGTTGGTGCTTATAACGCGATCGGGCTTATTAAACTCTACGCGATGAAGCATGGCAGCTCTTTCGACCATGGCATCCGCGGATACCATGATGCCGGGACAAATAAGCCCGCCCAAGAACTCGGCCTTAGCGCTCACAACGGAAAAGTTGGTAGCCGTGCCGAAATCCACTACCACGCAGGGGCCGCCGTAGGTGCGATATGCGGCTACGGCGTTGCAGATGCGGTCTGAGCCTAACTGCTCGGGTCTGTCGTATTTAATTTTAAGACCTAAGTTTAGGCTGCTGTTGACGGTCATCGCTTCCTGCCCATAAAAGTAAAGAGAGCACATATGCTCCATGGTGTAGTTCATGGAGGGAATAACAGAAGACAGAATGATGCCGTCTACATCGCGCGTGTTTAGATTTAGGTGTGCGAAGAAAGACTCGATCTGTACGCCGTATTCATCGGCGGTGCGCCTCTCATCGGTGTTAAAGCGCCAGGAGTATTTCAGCGCTCCGTTTTCAAAAAGACCTGTTTTTATGTTGGTATTGCCAACATCCATCACTAGAAGCATTCGTTATATTCTCCGGTCAATACTATTTAGCAAGAAGTGCCGTTGCTTGCAACGCTTTTCCTACGGCAGGGCATACGATGCCGGCAGCCAAAGCTTCGAGCACACCGTTTAAGGATACTACTGAAAGAATCGCACCGATCAACGCGCTGCCCGAAACGCCGAAAGCAGCAGCTGTCTGCTCAAATGCCAGAAGATATAGCCCACCGAGCAAAAACACCGTGTTGGTAAGAGCACCGACAACACCCGCTGCCGCCATGGCAAACACCTTGCTCTTATCCACCTTTGACAGCGCTTTATATACGAGTGAGGAAAATATACCTACCAGTAAGCGCGGCACAAACAGGATGCACACGATGAGCAAAATATTATAAAGTCCAAATCCCGTATTGGTGCCGAGCACAATGGCGGCAATGGCGTCAGGGTTCAAAAAGCAGGAAATCAGGCTTGTTAGGCCGAAGAAAAACCCCAGTACAATGCCACCCTCAAGCCCCAGGAAGAAAACCCCCACGATAACCGGTATATGCACGATCGTAATGCTCGCCATGGGCAGTTTTATATAACCGACAGGAGTCAGCCCTAAAATAAGGATAAAGGCGACGAGCATGCCGTACTTGGTAAGCCTCCTGATGTTTTCGCTGTTCATGATGCCTCCGCACTCGGGTCACTAAACCCGCAAAGATGTATATAATTTATCTGAACATATACTTCGGTATGCATTCCTTTCGGGCTCAATCCCGTTTATCTTTACCAATTATACAATTGCTTTGCGGTATTAGCAAGAAAGCATGAACAATCCATGAATAATTGGTTGAAAAATGGGAGATGTGTCTTTACTTTACATGCCCCGGAAAATATAATGGTGATAGTCTGAGTACCTATGCGGAAAAAGGCATGCATTATGTAATGATGGGGTAACAAGTTCAATATGGAAGCCAAGACCGTGAAGAAAAAGAGTAAGAATAAGCAGAGCATGAGCGTTGGAGGGATCATTGCGATCTCTTTATTGGTCGTTGTGCTCGTGCTTGGAGGAACAGCGCTCTTTCTGCATTTGGATGAGAAATTCAAAGAGGAAAAGCGGCAGTCTATCATTAACTCCGGTGTTTTCCATGAGGGCATCACTGTAGAGGGCTTGGATGTTTCCGGCATGAGCGTTGCTCAAGCCAAGGAAGCGCTCAAATCCGTCGAACAGGAGCTATCAAAGGACGTTAACTTCACATTCCTCGTGAGCGGCAAAACCTACGAGGCAGATGCAAGCTGTTTTGATATAACCTTTACCACCGACGAGGTTTTAAATACGGCCATCAGCGTTGCACGCCAGGGTGACCTTGACGCACTTGAAGCTATGCTTGACGATATTAAAACAAACGGCCGTTCGTTCAGCATTGAATATACAGCAGTCCCTAATGAGCAAATGAACAAAGTGCTCACCGCCATCGCGGCAGACGAGAACATTGCGCCAACAGACGCGACGTTTAGCGTTAAAAAGATGCCCATAAACGAGAATAACGGCGACCAGGACGTCCGCGATCTTGGTCTTCCCGAGGATGGCTCCATTACGGACATCAGGGACATGCGGTTTGATTTCATAGAGGGTGTACCCGGGCGAGGTGTGGATACCGAGGCAGCTCTTGTTACCATAACGGAGCGTGCCGAAGCGCGCCAATTTGGGCAAATCGAGCTCCCGCTTGTAGAAATACCGCCCACCGTCACCATAGCGACACTCAAGGAGAGCCTTGTGCTTCGCGCGAGCTCCTCGACTTCGTTTGCCAAGGGCCATTATGACCGCAAGGAGCGCGTGTTTAACATCGTCAAAGCAGCCGGCCGCATTTACGGCACAGTGCTGCAGCCGGGCGAGATATTCTCCACCAACACCGTCATAGGTGACCGCACCGAAAGGGGCGGTTGGCAGCTTGCGCCCGCCGTAATTGAGGGCGGCGCTGCTACGCAAGATCAGGCCGGCGGCGGCGTCTGTCAGGTAAGTACCACCATGTATTTGACGGTACTCAAAAGCGATATGAAAATAGAATATCGCAGAGCGCACTCCCAACAGCTTTCGTATGTGGCCGGAGGGCTTGATGCCACCATCAATACCGGTACCATCGATTTTAAATGGAGCAATAACACGACCTCACCCATTTATGTGTTTACATGGGTCGATACGAAAGAAAAAAGTATTTTCTGCGAAATTTACGGCGAGCCCTTCCCCGCAACGTTTGATTCCATCGAACTCAAAAGCGATCTCAAGGAGACGCTTAAGCCCGATCCCACGAGCTATATTACAGCCTCTTACCTCGTAGCACCCTACTGGTGGAAAAACAACAGCGCCATCACCGGCCACACCTATGATAGCTACGCCATTTACAAACTGGGCGAAACGGTTGTGGAAACCAGGCCCATCGCAACAACCACCTACAAGTCCCACCCCGAACGCATTTATGTTTGGGCAGGCTACGACGGATCTCCCCTCCTGCCCGAGTTTGACCAGACAAGCTATTATCAAGCGCTTAAGAAGGCGAATTAAAATCAAGAATTAAATAAACATATAACAAAGGCGTACTTATACAGTACGCCTTTTGTTTTACATTAATTTGATGCCTCCCTCTGATGAGGGAGGTGGCACGGGGCACGAAGCTACGCCGACGCGCAGCCGTGACGAAGGGAGAGAAGATGAAGGCATAAAACAAAAACAACATTCCTCTTGCAAAATTTCTACAGCATTTGTGAAAAGGTTAACCTTGCGGTAAAAAGCTCTCCCTCAGCCGGCACGACCGGCTTCGCCGGACGTACCGACAGCTCCCTCATCAGAGGGAGCCTTAGCACGTTCTCTATATTTTCTTTTAATAAAGTGCTTTTATTTCTTCGTCTTCGGCGTAAATATCACCGCATTCAAATACCCGAACAAAATCGCCGCTGCGATACCGCCTGCGGTGGCGGTTATACCGCCTGTGAATGCGCCTATCACGCCGTTTTCAAGAGCACCCGCTATAGCTCCTTTGCCAAGCGAGTAGCCAAAACCCGTCAGCGGCACGGTCGCACCCGCGCCCGCAAGCTCCACGATCGGCTCATACAGCCCGAGTGCAGTAAGCACCACGCCCGTGGTCACAAAAATCACAAGTATGCGCGCTGAGGTTAGCCGCGTGTAGCTTAAAAGGAGCTGGCCTATTACGCACAATAGACCGCCTATTACAAATGCCCAGAAATAATCCATAAAAGAACTCATACCGGCAATCTCCTTTCCAAGATAACGCCATGGGCGATACCCGGTATACTGTCGCTTTGCAAACCCGATGTGGGGCTCATGAGCGCACCCGTTGCCATGAAGAACACGCGATTTAGGTTTCCGCTCTCCATTTGGCCCGTCAGGTAGGCGTTTAGCACTACGGCAGAGCAGCCGCAGCCGCTTCCACCGCAGCCTTCCTTTAGCTCGCTGCCAAATATGGCATTTCCGCAGTCGTAATGCTTATCAGAAACCTGAACGCCGCTTTGTGCACACAAGTCTACAAACATCTCCGAACCGAATTTACCGAGGTCGCCTGTGACAATAAGGTCGTAATCATTAACGGTACGGTTCATATCCTTTAGGTTCATCAAAAAGGTATCGCGGGCTGCGGGAGCCATGGCTGCACCCATGTTGGAGGCATCTGAAATCCCAAAATCCACCACGCGGCCGATGGTACCTCCGGTCACGCTAATGCTTTTAAAAACACCCTCATCCCCACTCGCGGTGTTTATCTCACATAAAATGCTCGTGCCCGCGCCTGTTACCGTGCGCTGCGCCGTAGGCGGCGTTGTGGAGCCCATTTCAAGAGGGAAGCGGTATTGCCTCTCGGCTGTGGAAAAATGGCTTGTGGCCGTGCAGGCGACGCGCTTGGCAAATCCACCGTCGATCATCATTGCGCCGATAAGAAGGGATTGCGCCATGGTGGAGCAAGCGCCGTACAACCCAAGAAAGGGTATGTTCAACTCCCGCGCAGCGTAATTGGCAGTAATGATCTGGTTCAATAAATCGCCGCCCAAAAGGCAGTCGAGATCCTGTGCGCTTAGCTTTACCTTCTCAAGCGCCATGCGCACGCTCGTCTCAAACATCTTGCGCTCGGCCTTTTCCCAGGTCTGCTC
>JAEZLG010000020.1 GCA_023435855.1 Bacillota bacterium
TTCCATATCAATTACCGCACCGATAGGCTCTAATTTCAGCATGTGCGCCGCAAAGGAAACGCAGGTATGCGCGTCTTCAATCCTCTTGCGCCTCCCAAACGGTAGATAAAGCGCATCTATCAAATTATAGATCATATGCTCAGGGTCGTTTAAAAATCTTACCAGCTCACGACGGAAATCCGCATATTGTACCTCTGTCATCTCTACGGCGTGGAGTTTTACCTCCGCGTCGTGCCCGCCATAAAGGTAATGCGCAGGCGTTTCCGTTAAAAACCCTCCCGCGAGCGGTGCGTCGATGTGCAGCCGCGCAAACGAGTACATGGTAAGAAGCGAGCTGTCGAGCGAAAGAGCAACATGGTTGTACCTTCCGCGCATGAATAGGCGAATAATCCTGCCTATACCCGTATAGGTGCGCGACAGCAGCACGTAAACAATGCGTTTTTCCATATATGCTCTCCTTTACAAAAAAATCAGTTGTTTAAAACGAGCTTTACGGCGTGGCGTTCTATCTCGTCGTATGCTTTTTCTATGTCGATGGTCGTCAATTCGCCATTTTCATAAAGCACTTTGCCCTGCACCATGGTAAGGCATACGCGCTCGCCCGTGGCGCTATATACAACCGCGCTGTCAGGGCTAAAATAAGGTCTCGTCAGAGGGGAATTAAGGTCAACAAGTATAATATCCGCCTCCATACCGGAAGCGATCTTTCCTATCTCTTTCTCCCTTCCTTGTGCAAGTGCACCGTTGACGGTTGCAAACTTCAATGCCTCATAGGCAGATACTGCTGTTGGATTGAGCGTTGTGCCCTTAGAAAGAATCGCTGAAAGCTTAATTTCTTCAAATAAATCATGCGTGTTGTTGGAACAGCAACCGTCCGTACCCAAGGATACATTTACACCTTTTTCTATCATCCTCTTTATTGGTGCAATGCCGCTCCCGAGCTTGAGGTTTGAAACGGGGTTGTGCGCACAGCTCACATGATACTTTGCCATGAGCTCCATATCGTTATCGGTAATCCATACACAGTGGGCGGCGATGGTTTTTACATCGAACACACCGTTTTCTGCAAACCGCTGTGCGGGTGTTTTTCCGCTTCTTTTAACGCATTCATCATGCTCCGCTTTCGTTTCGGAAAGGTGCACATGCATGTTGAGGCCGTGCTTTTTACCAAGCTCTGTGACATATCGCCAATTCTTAGGTGCGGAGGTATACTCTCCGTGGATGGAAACATCCGCTTTAATCCTGCCGTTTCCGGCACCGTGGAAGTCAGAAATAAGCGCGCGGGTTTCACGCATACTTCGGTCGTTTTCGTAATCAAATTGATCGGGGTCGAGCGCGACAACGCCGTTTGAAAGCGACGCACGGATACCTACATGTAACGCAAGTTCCGCAACGGCCGTTTGATAATAATACATGTCGCTCACACTCGTGGTGCCTGTGCGAAGCATTTCCGCGAACCCAAGGCGCGCGCCTGCGACCACCGCACGCTCGTCAAGCCGCGCTTCCACCGGGAACACATGATCATACAACCATTGCTGCAAGGGATAATCGTCGGCGTAGCCTCGCATCACACACATGGCCGTGTGCGCGTGCGTATTGATAAGCCCCGGCATAAGCACCTTTTTCGCGCAGTCAATTGTACGCTTGGCACTTCCCTCAGGCTTTTCTTCACTTACATAAACGATTTTCCCGTTCTTGACCCCCACAAAGCCGCCGCGCAAAATAGGGCAGCTTTTGTCCATCGTGAGTATGTCTGCATTCGTAAAAAGCGTATCGAACATAAATACCCCTTAGGTTTTCTGCTCAGATTTTTTCCAAAAAGCGTACCATGTGCTTTTCAAACCGCTCTGACGCAGCGTTAGCCGCTTCAATCACCTCTTCGCCCGAAAGCGGCTGATCCAACACCCCCGCTGCCAGGTTCGTGACAAGCGTTACACCTAAAATACGCATGCCGCAGTGGTTTGCCGCGATGCACTCGGGTACGGTGCTCATGCCCACCGCGTCACCGCCCAAAATACGGATGGCACGTATCTCGGCAGGCGTTTCGTACTGCGGACCTGTCATATAGAAATAGTTGCCTTCCGCGACGGTATCGCCGTTTTCCTCGGCAGCTTCGCGGAACAGCCTCTTATATTCGCGGTCGAATGTGTAACTCATATCCGGAAAGCGAGGCCCGAATTCATCGAGGTTTTTCCCCATAAGCGGATTATCGAGCGTAAATTTAATGTAGTCGTTTATGATCATCAGCTGCCCTGCGTGAAAACTAAGATTCACACCGCCCGCTGCATTGGTTACAACGAGACTTACAACACCCAAAAGCTTTGCAACTCTTACCGGGTAGGCTACCTCCTCCATACTGTGACCTTCGTAAACATGGAGACGGCCCTGCATCAAAAGCGCGCGCTTGTTGCCGAGCATACCTGCCACAAAGCGCCCCGCATGGCCTATAGCGGTACTTACTTTAAAGTGCGGTATTTCAGAATACGGGATAAGAATCGGGTCCTTTACGACGTTGGCCAGACCCCCGAGGCCCGAACCTAATATAAGCAGTACCTCGGGCGTGAAACCATTAAGCTTACCTTGTATGTACTTGGCGCTTTCCTCGTAGTGCTTCATTTCAAACATCGGCTTTCTCCTCCATAATGGCTTTTAGATTTTTCGAAAACGGCGCACGTACAATACCGCGCTCGGTCACGATGGCCGTAATAAGGTTATGATCGGTGACGTCAAATGCCGGGTTATAGGTCTTTACCCCTTCGAGTTTAAAAGGCTTCTCATAGTACAGATGCGTCAGTTCCTCTCCGTGGCGCTCCTCAATTACGATATCCTTGCCCGATTTTGAGCGCATATCGACCGTGGATAAGGGCACGAAAAAGTAAATAGGTATTTTAAAATGCTTAGCGAGCACCGCAACGCCCGCTGTACCAATTTTATTAGCGCAGTCGCCGTTTCTTGCGGCGCGGTCGCAGCCCACAAACACCGCTTGAATTAAGCCCTTTTGCATGAGCGAGCAGGCCATGTTGTCGCAAAGAAGCGTTACATCCGCCCCCGCGCGGCTCAACTCATACGCGGTGAGCCGAGCACCCTGCAAGAGCGGCCGCGTTTCGTCGGCATATACCCGCAAGGGGAAGTTACGCTCTTTTGCCAGGTAAATAGGTCCAAGCGCTGTGCCGTATTCGCTCGTGGCGAGCCAACCGGCGTTGCAATGGGTCAATACGCCATCGTTTTCTTTCAAAAGAGACAACCCGTACTCAGCCATTTTTCGGTTGTTTTCCACATCCTCTTCGCGTATTCTCTCCGCTTCCTCAAGAAGGCTTTGTAAAAACACATGGTCGGGAAGGTTACTCATCTCTTTTGCTTTTCGCTCCATGCGCTCAAGTGCCCATTGAAGGTTCACGGCAGTTGGGCGCGCGCTTAATAACAGCGCCTTTTCCTTTGCCAAATATGCATAGCGATTGCTATGATGTATCGCGCGAAGAGCGCTCAGATAATAGGCATAAGCCGCCGCAATGCCTATGGCGGGTGCACCGCGTACCGCAAGGCGGCGTATGGCGGAGACGATTTCTTCGGTTGAATGCAACTCTATAAAACACGTATCATTGGGTAATCGCGTCTGATCGAGCAAAATAAGTGCATCTTTTTTTTCGTTGAGTGCAACGTTTCTCATCAACTGCATCCTTCCTATTGCTTAGAAACATCATACAATATTTCCGCTCAATTGAAAACCGATGATGCCCGCGTTGCGAAAAGCTCTATTTCATGGCATAATCAAACTGTACGTATTTCCTTAAGGTAAGAAGCGTTTTATCCTTGCCTTAGCATCGAATTTAGGAGGCAATTATGAGCACAATTCGCGATTTGTCCCTAGCACCCTTAGGCCTGCAGCGTATCGAATGGGTAAAGGATTTTATGCCCGTATTGCGTACGCTTGAGGCGCGCTTCCGCCGGGAAAAGCCTTTTAACGGGCTTCGTGTTTCTGTCTGCGTACATCTCGAAGCGAAGACCGCCTACCTTGCGCTTCTTCTTCGCGAGGCGGGTGCAACCGTGAGCGTCACCGGCTCCAACCCGCTTTCCACCAAGGACGATGTATGTGCAGCACTCGCATCCTTAGGCATGGATGTGCATGCATGGTTTAATGCGACCGAGGACGAGTTCCGCGAGCATATCAGAAAAACGCTGGAATTCCACCCGCATATCATCATAGACGACGGCGGTGAGTTTGTATCGATGCTTACAGACGAGCACCCCGAATACGCAGACTGTTTGTTGGGCGGCTGTGAGGAAACGACCACAGGTATTACGCGCCTTCGTGCCCGCGCGGCAAAGGGGCTTTTGCCATTCCCCATGCTTGCCGTAAACGATGCCAACTGCAAGCATCTTTTCGACAATCGCCATGGCACCGGTCAGTCCACATGGGATGCTATTATGTATACAACCAACAATATGGTCACGGGTAAAACGGTTGTAATCGCAGGCTACGGCTTTTGTTCGAGCGGTATCGCCATGCGCGCCAAAGGTCTTGGGGCAAATGTTATCATAACCGAGGTGAACCCCTATCGCGCTCTCGAGGCAGCCATGGACGGATTCCGGGTGATGAAAATGGACGACGCAGCAGCTTTAGGCGATATATTTGTGACCGCCACAGGCTGTAAGGACGTCATCACCCGCCGTCATTTTGAAAGGATGAAGCACAATGCGCTCCTCGCCAATGCCGGCCATTTTGATGTGGAGATTAACAAAGAGCACTTAAAGGGTTTAAGCGAGCGCATGGAAACGCGAAAGCCGTTTATCGACGGATATTATTTGAGCGACGGCAGGATATTGAATTTGCTCGCGGACGGCAGGCTTGTCAACATCGTGGCGGGCAACGGCCATCCGGCCGACATCATGGATTTATCCTTCGCCATCCAGGCATTGGGCGCGCGCTATATTGCACAAAACGGCAAGAACCTTGCCCCGGGGCTATACAATGTACCGGAGGAAATCGACCATGAGGTTGCCATGTTAAAGCTAAACGCCATGGAGCTTTCGCTCGATACGCTAAGCCAGGAACAGAAGGCCTATATAAACGAGCAAATGTAAAATCCACCGGAGGAGCAGTATATGCAAATTAAGCGGTTCGCGTTGGGCATTCGGTTTGACCTTTTAAAGGAAAGACCGGACGACAGCTATGTTAAACGCCTTTTTGAGGAAATCTTCTCCGTGGTTACGCTCAACGACGTGAAGGGGCTTTCTCTATACGGCGGCTTTGACCCTACCGCCGGGGCAGATGAAAATATCTATCTCGCGGTCATTATGGGCGGGAGCCTTTCCACCATGCGCCGCGTGTTCCAAAAGATTGACGACGACGCGGGCATAGGCATGTACCTTGCGCATAGCCACCCGTATTTGGAGAACAACCGCTTATTGGGCATCGAGGGGCTGACCTATTTCGGCACAGTGCAAAGCAACGGCAAAATCACCGGCGGCAATGAGGATTGCTTTGGTCTCGTCGTACCGCGCAAACACGGCAAGCGCAGACCCGTGGGTAAAGGCATTAAAATTTTGCTCGCACCCGACTCCTTCAAGGGCACGCTTTCCTCCACCGATGCCATCAAGAGGCTTACCTTTGCGGCACGACGGCATTTCCCGGGCTGCAAAATCGTTCCTCTGCCCATAGCAGACGGAGGCGAGGGTACCGTGCGCTCACTCGTCACCGCATGCGACGGTGCGTACAGAAAAGCGCAGGTGACGGGGCCTCTCGGGAAAAAGGTAAGTGCCGTTTACGGTGTACTTCGCGGCAAGACCGCGGTTGTTGAAATGGCGGAAACCTCAGGCTTATCCCTTGTAAGTGAGGATGAGCGCGACATAATGGCCGCCTCCACATTCGGTTTAGGTGAGCTTTTGCGCCGCGCACTCGATGAAGGGTTAAGAGATATTCTCATAGGCATCGGCGGGAGCGCCACAAACGACGGCGGTATGGGCTGCGCAAGGGCGCTCGGCGTAAAATTCTTCGACGAAAACGACGAGGAGCTTATGGGCTCGGGGGCCGATCTCATTAAGGTAAAAAAGATCGACCTCGAATACCTGCATCCAGCCGTTTCAGAAGCGCGCTTTACGCTCATGTGCGACGTAATAAACCCACTTTGCGGCACGGAGGGTGCAACCTATATATATGGGCCGCAAAAGGGCGGCACAAAGGAACAGCTCGACATGCTCGAAGAGGGTATGCAAAGCTTTTCCAAGCTTCTATGTGAAGCCGCGGGACGCGATGTAGCCAATGTACCCGGCGCAGGTGCAGCGGGGGGCTTAGGCGCAATGCTCATGGCCATACTTGACCCCACCGTAAAAAACGGCATTGACGCTGTGCTGGATGCGGTGGATTTTGAGAAGTTGCTAAAGGGTGTTGCAATGGTTGTTACAGGCGAAGGCAGGCTTGACGCGCAGAGTGTCCGCTACGGCAAGGCTGTAGCCGGTATCATGCGCCGCAGTACCGCACGAAAAGTGCCTGTTGCAGTCATCACGGGCGGCATGGGCGAAGGCGCAAACGAGCTTTATGCATTGGGCAACGCCGGGGTTATGCCCACGGCGGATGGTCCGATGAGCCTTGAATTTGCCCTTACGAACGCCGAGACGCTGTTTGACGGTGCTGCGGATAGGATGTTCCGTTTCATCCGCATGGGCCGCGATGTGGAGAAGATCGGTGCACCAAAAAAGCCCCGCGCATCGCGGAGCTTAGTAGGCATATTAAGGTTTTTCGGTTGGATACGCAGAAAAGACGAGGAAAAATTATATTCCTAAAATCAGCCGTATATCCTTAACAAGCGGGGTCAGCGTTGTATAGGGCAATATCGCCGTGTTCACAAAAGAGACCGCAAGGTCATCATTTTCCACACGCACATATCCCTGGAACGGGTTGATCGGGAAGAGATAACTTTGCTTCGGGTCCGGTCCGTGAATAAGAAAGAACATATAAACGCCGCCTCCCTTGAGCTTTGGGACGGCGTTTTCTGCATATGTGGTTGTTGTAAGCGTGGCAAAATCCACTACATCAGCACTCATTGCGGGCGCATAAACAAGGTCTACTTTATCACCATATTTAAGTGCACCCTTTATGGCACCGTATGCGATAACCCGCACAATATCAGCGGGGAGCTGCTGCTCAACAGTACCGCCGCCCTCCTGAGAACGGAAGGCCGTTGTAAGGAAATCGGGTTCATCCTCCACCTTGCCGATGAATATCTCGTCGGCAGCCTCGGCCAACTCTGCAAGCGCCGCATAGTAGTAGCTACTGGCAGGGGCACTGATTACCGCATCGAGCTTTTTAAGCTCCTTACGCACCTCGGTAAGCGTCATACCCGTGTCTTTTATTACAACAGAACTGCCTTTTGTATCCACCGCATCGGCATCGAT
>JAEZLG010000032.1 GCA_023435855.1 Bacillota bacterium
CCAACGCGGCTATCACCTTGTACCCTGTTTGGATGCAGAACGCGCCCAACACCTACACCGTGACCCTTCCCACCGGTACGGGCTATACTGTTGCGGCGCAGGCCGGTTCTTCCTCGCCAGTGACCTCCGGCGGCAGCTACAGCTTCACGGTTTCCATGAATAGCGGATACCATAAGGGCACAGACTTCGCGGTCAAAGCCAACGGTACGCCGCTCACGGCGGACGGCACCGGCGTATATACCCTTTCCAACATCACGCAAACGCAAGCCGTTACCGTAGAAGGCGTTGTGCAGGATACTACCGCGGCCAGCGGCGGCGGCCACACCTCGCCCGCCGTTACCACCGTGTATAACGATCCCAGCATCCCTAATGCCACCATCTGGATCAGCGGTAACGGTTTTTCCAGAAATGATCTCTTGGTGACGCAATCTATCACGAGTGGCACTGATTACAACGCCCTTCTCAAGCTGGCAGATAAGGACGATGTTCTGCGTGTGTATAACATCACGTTGCAAAGCGGAAAAAAGTCCACCGGCAGCGCCATGTATCTCACGTTTGATCTCACCGGCCAATACGCCGGGCAGGCGTTTACGCTGGTGCACAAAAAGGCCGACGGTACCTTTGAAAACCTCTACGCCACAGCGGATAAGGATGGCAAAGTAAAGTTTGGGCCTGTGTATGAGCTTTCACCTTTTATGCTGGTGAGGGGGAGCTTGCTCTATGTGCCGACAGAGGAGGTCGTAAACGCCCCCAAGACAGGCGATGCCTCCAACTCGCTTCTCTTTGTGCTACTGAGCCTTGCCGCCGTATGTGGTGCGGGTATGGTGGTTTATAGAAAGAAACAGGCATAAAAAACATAGAACGCAACATCAAAGCGCGGCGTCATATGGGATGCCGCGCTTTGTGTCTGAATGTAGGAATTGTCTATGCCAAACACATAATGGAAAGCTCGGTTGACGTAAACATAGAAGTTCACGTTGTAGCCGCTGATAAACATAATCGGAAGTTCACTTCATCCCCTGTGAAAAACATAATGGGAGGCTCACTTCATCCCCTGTGATAAACATAATGAGAAATTTGATAACCTAGTTGGTTTTGCCTAATAGTAGGGGAGGGGATAAACATAATGCGAAGTTCGGATAACCACTCGGGTTATGGATAATCGGAAGCTCGCTTCTTTGTCTTATTATAATATGAAATTGAGATAAAAGAAAAAGAACCCTTAGTACAAATGGTGTCGACAGCGGGTGACGACCAAAATGCGTTGGATAGGGCACTACGGCATCGAGATAATGATGGCTGGTCGGTATATATTGGTTCTTTGAATATAGATAATCCAATGCTATACTTGCAATAGCCGGTAGAGCGGCCATTACACTTCTATTTTAGCTGGAAAGGTGAACAAAATGTTTCAATTCGCTTCGGGCATCGAAGTCCCGTTTCCCGATAAAATAAAGGAAGAATTCGAAAAGTGCGAGAACGCCATTTTCTTTCATATCAGCTTTGAGAAGATACGGCCGCTGCTTGCGGATTTTTTGCGGCATATAGATGAGCCCGTTTTTCTGGCGATCCATTTGCCGTTAACAGAACAAGAAGAAAAGGAAATCCGAGATCCCGATGGCTACCCTCATGACGAGATTCTGTATCTGGATGGCTGCAGCAGAGCGGAGATGGCAGAGATTCTCAGCAAGTATGGTGAAGTCATGCTTCATGACGGGCCTTCCCAATTTGCCATTGCATCCCACACTTCAAAGGATGAAATATTTATTCAGAAATACAAAATCATTTGCATCTACAGTAAGCAAATTGATAACTATGCGGAGCTTATGAAAAAGTATGGTATCACTCAAACGAAAACCCTGGTTACTGCCTGGGATACGTTTTCTGAAGAAAATCCGGGTGCATGCAGTTCGGTAACCATTGATGGAAAATATATGTACGACGTTGTTGAAGAACTAAAGCAAAAGGGAATGTATCGTGCGAAAATCGTTAAGGGATAGGTTGCGATAGCATCGAGTGGCAGGGCCGCGCAAGACTGGTGGACATAATACACATGCAACATTTAAATATCCAGGGACTAGGAAACATATACAATCAGAAGTGACGATTAAACGAATATAGTTAAGAACCTTCCGGCTCATTATAAGCATACCAATCTGATTCTGGCAGCCCCAAATCTCGCAATATGCCATTGAGGTAACCAATGTTATACATGATATGCCTTATTTGGCCGACAATCACATCCGCATAAGTATACTGTGGATCATTGTTATAAACCGAAGCACTCAATTTTTCATCATTCAGATTATCAAACACACAAGTAGTTTTCGTTTGAATTGCGTCAAGATACTCCAGCATTTTATCTTGTGAGATAAACAATCCTTCATAACTGCCCGCATACAAGTCAGTGGTATAGGCGTTTTCAAAAATCATTGTACGCCACTCACCGTCATCGTACCTTTCGCGCATCCAGAAATCCATAAAATAAACATAGTGAAAGACCTGCTGCCAAAAGGGCACATCGTTATAGGATGTAGCCCAGACTTTGTTTGGGCAAACCTTTACAAGAACACGCGCCATGTGAAATGTGGAATTAAACTGATTTCGAAGAGCCTCTGTAATCAATCTTTTCATTATAACCTCCTGTATTATAAACAATAAGTTATCATAAGTCTCAGGTTAAACATAATGCGAAGCTCACGTCAGTGACGGTGCTAACGGAAGTTCATTTCATGCCGGTGCTAAACATAATGGGAAGTTCGTGAATTTGCGTTTAGCAGGTTTGGCCTGTAGTGTGTACAGGTGGTCGGCAGTATGCAAAAATTTGAAAGATGATTCAGGATGGATACCGCTTATGTGGGAACGAGGCCCTTCTACGGTGTCATCCACGTTAGGCCAAGCAGCTCGCCCGTATCCATATTGATGCGGACCTGAGCCCGCACGCCGCCCTTATCAAATGCCCAGTAGAACACGCGTATTCCATCCTCCGCCTTCACCCATGACGACCATAAAATATCTTCCTTCCTGATGGGGTCTGGCTTTCCCATCGCCTCGTACATCGTTCGCGCCTCAGGCGTCGCGTTCTCGTGCAACGCCTGAATCAGGAGCTCCCCCGCGATATCATACATCTCGTCAAAGCTCTTTGCGGGCATATAAATTTTGTTGCCCTTAAGCGCAAAACTTTGCACCATGGCAAGAATCTCCTCATCCGAGAAAACCTGTGTGGGGGTTCCATTCTCATCGTAATAGGTCGTCGTGAAATCGAGTTGATAACAATCCTGATAGGTCAGTTCGTCACCCGCATAATTGATGAAGGTTTTAACCTCCTTGAAGATCAAAATGTACGTCGTATGGTCATAGAGCCTCCCGCTTCGGGGATCGTCGTAATCGTCGCTTTGAAAACGGCCGATCAGGATCTTCTCCAAGCCTTCCGCCCATGCACCGCCATTTTTGAAGTTAATCTTTTCTTCCTTCCATTCGCCCAGCCTTTCTGTATGATTGTTCGTCAGTTGGTCGTAGCTCATGTTGGAATAATAACTTACCAACCCGATGTACCCGGCATAAAAACCGTTGCGCTGGTAGCCAGCGTTATACATGCCAACT
The DNA here is from genome assembly GCA_023435855.1 of Bacillota bacterium. Lineage (GTDB taxonomy): Bacteria > Bacillota > Clostridia > Christensenellales > CAG-138 > UBA7707. Next base: position 3,604 of record JAEZLG010000032.1, read on the forward strand.
TTCAAGGTGCAATCGGATGGAAGGTCCATCGTAAAATCCGTCAACGGATCGTCCGCTCCCAGCATAATGAAAGCAGGCGGCTCGGGTTGCTCCGAAGGTGCTAAGGTGGGCTGTACCACGGGCGAGGGCACGGGCGAAGACTGGGACTCTACTTCGAGCATTTTGAGGAAAGCGGAGAAGGTGTTCTCATCTTTTGCAAACAAGCGCATATCCTGCCCGAATTCCATATCAAAGTCCGTGCGGTAGGCGATATAATAGGTATTCGCGCCGGAATTGAAATAGATTTCATCCACGTTGCCGATGAGCACAAATACGGTCGCTGCGATGTCTTTCCAAACCCCCTCGTAATCTTCCGGGATGCTGCTGAACACAGTAAAATCATAGGTGGCGACGATACCGTACGGGGGCGCATCGGTTCGAAGTTCGGTCTTTTTTAGCGCTGTGCCGTAGGGCAGGCTGATGAGCAGGTTTACGGTGTTGGAGTTATCGCCTACATACTCGCTTTTATAGGCGTAAAGCGGCTCGGTGCCGACCGGCCTCCCGCCGGCGAGCAGGAACATGACTGTGGCAATCACAAGCAGCAGCGACGCGGCGCCAATCCATCGCGAGGGCTTTCTGAAATTTAAAATCCTCTTGATGCGGCTCTTGATATTGCTTTCGCCAAAGCCCGGGAAAGCGAAGCTAGTGCTTTGTGCGGCGAGCAGAAGCTCCGAAGCATACTGCTTACGGTTATCCTGTGGCGTAGCACGAAGCACCGCTTCGTCCACCGCCATCTCCATATCCCGCACGGCAAGGCAGTAAGCAAGCCACGCGAAGGGATTAAACCAGTGGATTGCCGCAATAGCTAGGAAAAGAGGCTTTGTGATATGGTCCCCCCGCCTGATGTGCGTGCGCTCGTGCAGGAGGATGTTCGCAGCTGTTTCCGGGTTCATGGAAGCGGGAAAAAGGATGCACGGGCGGCGGATGCCTATAACGATGGGCGAGCGAAAATAGTCGCTCACATAAACACCTTTTATGGCCGTTTCATGCTTTGGTTGTTTGCGTGCGCGGACGTAGAAAAAAAACATGAGGAGTAGGCAGATTGCCATGCCGGATAGCCATATGCCTTCAAGTAGGCCTAGCCATTCAAATGCTGTTTCGCCCTGAGACGGTGTGGAAGGATTGGTGTCCGGCGCTGCCTTTCCGCCAGTGGGCATTGAAGGCATCGCATCGGGGGCCTGCGCAATACGGGAGGGGAGTGTTGCCAAAACCGCCTGTTCGGGAACGACGGCTTGTAGGCTGATAGCCGAGGGAATCGTCAACAGGCTCGGAGGCAAAATGAGCCGCAGGAATACGATTCCCCAGAGAAGGAACTTTACATTCGGCCTGAGTCTGGGGGTGAGGCGGAGTAACAGCACACCTGCTGCTGCCATGCAGCCGTACAAAGACATTTTTAAGACAGTTTCAAGCATGGCTAGGACCTCTCTATCAGTTCTTTCAATTCTTTTATCTCTTCCGGCGAGATTGCCTCCGCGGCCATCAACTCCGCAAACATCAACTTATAGGACCCATCGAAAAAGCGCCCGACAACGCTTCTTGCTTCATCGAGCCGTACATTCTCCCGCTCTATGAGCGGCACGCAACTGTATCCTGGCTCCTTACGCTCGATATACCCCTTAGCGATAAGCTTGTTCAGAATGGAATATGTGGTGTTTTTCGTCCATGCATAGGCACTTAAGCAATATGCGGCAATATCTTTTGCCAATGGGTTCATATGTTCCCAGATATAGATCATAACGCGAAGCTCAGATTCAAAAAGCTTAACGCTTTCCATTTAAAGCACCTCCTAAAAATTCATACGGCTGCAGCCGTATGATCATACTACTCCAGCCGTATAGAAATGTCAACAGAAGAGAAACGACTTGCCTTACTTCAATTAAATTTCAAACAAACTTTTTGAAAACAATAACTTTTTTGTAACCTAACATTCGAGTCCCTTTGCTTCAATTTTTGGATCCTGGAGCATGGGGGATACGAACCCTTTTGTTTGAGCTGTCACGATAATGAGGTCTCGCGCATCATAAATACGAGATAAATCGTAATGCGAAGTTCAATTCATAGCGCCAGGAGTAAAAATAATGCGAAGTTGGATACCACGCACATAACTACGAGTCATGACTGCAACATTTGGAGAGTTATAGCGTCTTATTAATATAGAACCAATATTTGGAGATGGTTATACAGTACTTCAGCCGGACGCAAGAGGAGCATTTAGAATGAACTTTGCTGAATTATACAATATGGCCGAGGACTATTATGTTAATAAGGAATACTCAAAGGCTTTAAAGTGTTTTGAACTTGCGAATACTATTGAAGAATCAAATGACTGTATAAATTATATTGGTTGCTGTCACATAGAAATGGGCAATCTGGTAGTTGCCGAAGAGTGCCTTCTGTGTCTTATTGATAAATGCCCTAATTGGGAGAGACCGCGTTTTAACCTCGCCAGGGCGTACATGAAAAAGAGAAAATATGACAAAGCATTAGAGTTGCTTAACGAAGCTGAACTGATCAATCCATACAATGCAGATACTCTGTTTTACTTTGGAGTATATTATTTTGCTATCAAAAACTACGAATTAGCTCAACAATACTATCTAAAGTCTATAGCCATTGATAGTGATGAATCAACGGATTCTCACCTCAACTTGGGAATGTGCTATTTTAGACAAGGTGAATTCGAGGTAGCATTGGAAGAGTTTAAGGTTGCATATAGGCTGGATCGCTCAAACATCGATGCACTATACGACCAGGGATTGGCATATATGTACCTTCAGGATTATTCAAGCGCACTAACAAAGCTAATCGAAACGAGTGCACATCGTCCCAATGATGTTGATTGTATGTTGGATATCTGCAACTGCTATAGTAAGCTAAAGGACTATAAAAAGCTTCTGATTTGGAGTAATAGAATTTTAGAACTAGAGCCTGACAACGAGATTGCGTTGAAAATTAGTAGCGATGCGGACCTTGACCCGGCCTCTTTAAGTTAAGAGGAGCCTACGTTAAACATAATCGGATGTGCACTTCATCGCGCCGGTGTTAAACATAATCGGAAGTTCACGTCGTACCCGCTGATAAACATAATGCGAAGTTTGGATAACCGCCTAGGTAACGGAAGTTCGCGTCAGAAACGGTGCAATGGATAATCGGAGTTGTGGAGCGCGTTAGCGGCATTCTGACCGAACACTAAGTTTACCGGAAATCCCCGTCACTTATCAGCGACGGGGTAATAAGAAGAAAGGATATTGGCAAGCAGTTAAGAAATCTACTCGGCTTTAAAAGTTCTGTATGATCAGAACACCAGCAAAGCGACCCCTACACTATTTCACAATCTCATTGATTCGCTTCATCATTTTTTCTTCCTGCTTTGCAACAACTCCAATCAGAGGCGCTCCAATCATATTTCCTTCCTTATCTACAATATAGGTAATCGGATAACCGGTGATGTTTCCAATGAAGTCCTTATAGAAGCCACTTGTTGTATCTGGAATCAAATTGAGATAAGTGACACCCTTTTCATATAGAATATTCTTTGCCTGTTCCCACTCCTCATCAGAATCCCCGGCGCTGACAGCCACGCCGATCAGGTTGATATTTTTCTCTTTAAATTCTTGATAATAGGCTTCCAGCTCCGGCATTTCCGCGATGCAGCTGCCGCAGGTGTTGGACCAAAAATTTACGAAGGTGGCATCATAGTCGCCGAACATATCGTTTGTCAGAACGTTGCTCTCAAAGTCGGTAGCGGTGAACTCCGGGAAGAGCTCCGACGTCGTTTGGATCTCTCCGCCTGCGCAAGCGGCCAGAATCAGGGCGCAAACGCCCGCCAACAGTAGAATAAACAGCTTCTTCATGTATGTTCTCCTTTTTATGGTAATGGAACGCTTTTACAAATTGCCCCGTGGGGGCAAGTATAGATGCAGTCGCCGCAGCGAATACACTCGGGATGGTTCGGCGTTTTGTAAATCTCCACATCCATTTTGCAGACCTTGGCGCAGGCCCCGCAGCTCGTGCATTTGCTCTGGTCCACCGAGTATCTGTAAAAGGACACCTTATTGAACAGCGCATAGAATGCGCCGAGCGGACACAGCCATTTGCAGAACGGGCGATAGAAAAACACCGACAGCGTGACGAGGCCCAGCAGCAGGCAGCTTTTCCAAGTGAACAGCCAGCCAAGCGCAGAACGGATGCCGCTGTCTAAGATGGAAAGCGGGATCGCGCCCTCCAATATTCCCGCGGGGCATAGCCACTTGCAGAACCAAGGATCGCCCATGCCGACCTCGTTTACCACCGTCATGGGCAATACAATGACGAACACAACTAGGATGACATATTTGAGATAGGTCAGCGGATGCAGCTTTTTGGTGCTGCATTTCCTTGATGGTATTTTGTGAATAAGCTCCTGGAACCAACCAAACGGGCAGAGGAAGCCGCAGACGATCCGCCCCAGCAGCACGCCGAACAATATCAAAATCCCAATGACGTAATAGGAGAATTTGAATTTGGAGGAGCCGATGACTGCCTGCAGCGAGCCGATAGGGCAGGAGCCCACCGCGCCCGGGCAGGAGTAGCAG
>JAEZLG010000123.1 GCA_023435855.1 Bacillota bacterium
AATCCACATACACCATGCCAAAGCGCTCGCTATATCCGGCAGCCCATTCGAAATTGTCTAAAAAGCTCCAATGGAGATAGCCTTTTACCGGTACACCGGCATCGATGCTCTTTTTCAGTTCCTTTAGATAACGGTGCAAATAATCGATTCGGTCCGGGTCATGTACTTCGCCGTCTAAAAAGATACGGTCATTGCAGGACTGGCCGTTTTCCGTTATATACATGGGAAGCCCGTAACGGCGGTGTAAGAAAAGCGGCCCGTAATGCAGTACCTCGGGTGTGATGCCCCACTTTACTGCCGTGAGCGGGAACCCGTCCGGGCGCTTCACGATAACACCATTTTCGTCTGTACCGTCACCTTGGTATACGTTTACCCCGATAAAATCGGGCACTTCAAAAAGGTCCAAATCACTTTGCGGCAGTAAAGCAAGCGATTCCTTTAAGAAATCGGGTGCGCTTTCGTCATAGCGACGGAAGATACAGCTATCGAGGAAAGAATTGAACGTAAACGCCCAGGAGTCTTTTGAAAGGTCAAACGTGGTATGATACGAAGCATCCACCGCCTCAGGCGTATCCGCAAGCGGATAGCAAAGCCTGCCGCACGGCACCACGCCGATTTGGATGGGTATGGAGTTAAATTGACGAAGTGCTTTTGAAGCGATACCGTGTGCAAGTACGAGATTTTGCATGCACGCCGCTTGATCTCGCTCAGAAAGCTTGAGCCCCGGTGCATGGATGCCGTTGCCGTAACCAAGCGCAACGATGCAAGCAGGCTCGTTGATTGTCATATAGGTTTTTACGCGTCCGTTAAAGCGCTTGGCAAGCACAGCCGCAAATTCTCCGAAGGCGACGGCAGTATCGCGATTGAGCCAACCACCCTTTCTTTGTAAAGCGCTAGGGAGGTCCCAATGGTACAGCGTTACCCACGGCTCGATATTTCGCTTTAAGAGCGCATCTATAAGCCGGTCATAATAAGCAAGACCCGCTTCGTTGACCGCTCCGGTGCCCTGCGGCATAATACGCGGCCAGCTTACAGAAAAGCGATAAGCCTGCATGTTGGTTTGCTGCATCAGTAGAACGTCTTCCTCGTAACGGTGGTAACTGTCGCAGGCAACATCGCCCGTGTCATCGTTTATAACATGCCCTTTTCCCTTATCATGGCAAAAATCATCCCAAATGCTCGGACCCTTTCCGTCTTTGTCCCATGCACCTTCGCACTGGTAGGATGCGCATGCCGTGCCCCACAAAAAACCTTTGGGAAATCCGCTCATACCGTTACCTCCGCCTCTATGGTTACTTTTGTTGGATCGTAAGGGATTACATCGCCTAAAAGCTCTTCGCCGTTCACTTTGAGGGAATAGACCCCCGTCTTTTTGATTTTGATGCGGTAGTTTGCACCCCTATATACACGCTCAATCGTAAGCTCGTTAAGCTCCTTTGGCAGGCATGGTCGGATTTTGAGCCCGTCAAGCGTTGGCTTTACACCCAATATATACTGGCTTATATTTACAAACGTCCACGCTGCCGTACCCGTGAGCCAGCTGTTTTTTGCTTCTCCCTCACTATAAGAGCTTCGGCCTGCCACCGTCTGTGCGTAGACATACGGCTCGGTACGCCGTATCTCGCTCTTTTCCTCAAGGTACGTGGGGCAAGTGCGTTTATAAAAATCAAATGCGTTGTCCCCGTTATCAAGCACTGTTTCCGCAATGCTCACCCAAGGGTTGTTGTGGCAGAAAACGGAGCCGTTTTCTTTATAACCGGGAGGGTAACTTGTGATTTCACCAAGCTCCTTACGGTACTTTGTATAGCAAGGCGTTAGAAGTTCCACGCCGAAATCGCCCATCAGCCTTTCACGAACGGAGTCGAGCGCGCACCGCGCTTTGCCGTCGTGTAGGCCTATACCCGCCATCACGCACATACCCTGGGGTTCGATAAATATCTGCCCTTCCTCTGAGGTTTTACTCCCAACAACATTCCCGAATGCATCGTAGGCGCGTAAAAACCACGAGCCGTCCCAAGCATTTTCATGGATTGCCCGTTCCATCTTGGCAACCTCTTTTTTTACCACCTTTACTTCCCCGTTTTGGCCGAGTCTTTTAAGCAATTCCGCATATTTCGCGGCATATTTCACAAACATACCGGCAATAAATACGCTCTCGGCAACGCCGCTTTCGAAGTTGGCGGTGGTCTGGAAGCTCTCCCCCGGCTCCTCCGAAAAGCAGTTTAGATTTAAACAATCGTTCCAGTCCGCCCGTCCGATGAGCGGCAGTCCGTGTGGTCCAATGTTTCGCACGGTGAAAAATACGCTGCGCCGGAGGTGCTCTAAAAGCGGCTTTTCGCTTCCGGGTTTATTATCAAACGGCGTAGGCACGTCGAGGATGGAAAAATCCCCTGTTTCCGCGATATAGGCAAAGGTGCAAGCAACAAGCCACAGCGGGTCGTCGTTAAAGCCTGTACCTACGTCATTGTTGCCGCGCTTATTTAGAGGCTGATATTGGTGGTAGGTGCTTCCGTCTTCTTTTTGGATGCTTGCGATGTCGATGATACGCTCCCTCGCACGCTCAGGAACAAGGTGTACAAAGCCTAATAGGTCCTGGCAGCTGTCGCGAAATCCCATCCCCCGCCCCGTGCCGCTCTCAAAGTAGCTGGCGCTGCGGCTGATGTTAAACGTGACCATGCATTGATACTGGTTCCAGATGTTCACCATACGGTCAAGCTGCTCGTCGCTGCTTTTTACGGTATAGCGCGTGAGAAGGCCATTCCAGTAATCGGCAAGAACGTTTAGCGCATGTTGTACCGCGTCAGGTTTAGAAAATTTCTCGAGTACGCGTTTGGCGTCAGACTTTCGTATAACGTTTGAAGCGGTGAATTTCTGCTCTTTTTCGTTCTCGCTATAGCCCAACACGAAAATGAATGTCTTTTCCTCGCCCGGTAAAAGCATATCGTCCATACGAAGCGCTGCAATGGGTGCCCAGCCGTGTGCAACGGAGGAAAAACTCGTGCCCTTCTCTACCGCCTCGGGTGCCTTATAATCTCCAAATTGCCCTAAGAAAGCATCGCGCACGGTATCAAAGCCCGAAATTGACGCGTTAACGCCGTAGTAGGCGTAATGGTTGCGACGCTCGCGGTATTCCGTCTTATGGTAGACAGCGTTCCCCTCTATCTCCACCTCGCCGATGTTGAAATTGCGTTGGAAATTGGTTGCATCGTCCACGGCATTCCATAAGCACCATTCCACCGCACCGTAGAGCTTAAAAGATTTGGGCTTATCCGATGCGTTCTTAAGGGTAAGCTTTTGCACCTCTGCGTTTTCGCCCACGGGCACAAATAGCATCAACTCCGCCTGAAGTTTATCTTTTTCGCTCTCAAACACTGTGTAGCCCATGCCATGCCTGCATGTATATTTGTCAAGCGGCGTGTCACAAGGGTGGAAGGTGGGGCTCCAAGCGTGCTTCCCATCTTCCTTTACATAAAAAAATCTGCCGCCAATATCTGCGGGTACGCTGTTGTAGCGGTAGCGGATGAGCCTGAGCATTTTTGCGTCGCGGTAAAAGCAATACCCGCCGCCCGTGTTGGATACGAGGGAGAAAAAGGACTCGCTCCCCAAGTAGTTAATCCACGGAAGCGGGGTAGCGGGCGTATGAATCACATACTCCCGTTTTACATCGTCGAAATGGCCGAACTTCATTGTATATTGCTCCGTCTTCAAAAAATAGAAAGGCCGCGTAAGGAGGTGCGCGGCCTTTCTTTTCAAGCCGCTATGCCCTGTTGATTCGCTCGAGCAAAGCGTTTAACTGATCATCAATCTCATCGCCTCCGCCAAAGCTGCGTGCAGCGCGAAGCGGCATATACTTTAGCATCGCCTCCGCCATGTCGGCGGAAATGGCGGACCGCGCAACATCGGTTTCCTCTTTGCTCGGTCCGAACATAGAGGTAACGGCATCGAGTATGGGCTTTATTTCAGCTTTCGCACGCGGGTCGCGGAGGATATCCAAGAATATGCTGTCAAGCGTATACTTGACTGGTATAAGCACATCGGAACTTACGTTTATAGTTGTACTAAGCTTTATGTCGCGTGAGGAGGAACCTATAAGAATATCGAATTCACCGCTTTCCACATACCAATCGTGAATGGTCGTATTCCAATACGCAAACGCGCGCTTTGTAAGCGTGAATTCGGCAGTTTTGGTTTCTCCTGGGTTAAGTGCAAGCTTTTGAAAGCCTTTAAGCTCCTTTACGGGGCGAATGGCTTCGCTGACCTTATCGGCAACGTAAAGCTGCACTACTTCTTTACCAAACACATTGCCGGTATTTTTCACGTCCACGGTTACATGAACGGTCTCGTTTTCGTCAAAAGCAGCCTTATTCACCTTAAGGTTTGAATAGGCAAAGCTCGTATACGATAGTCCGTGTCCAAACGGGAACAGAACTTCCATCTTCTTTTTGTCGTAATAACGGTAGCCTACGAATACGCCCTCTCGGTATTCGACGGTGTCCCCTTCCCCGCCGAAAAACAGGCATGAGGGATTGTCTTCAAGCTTTATGGGGAATGTTTCGGGAAGCTTTCCGCTCGGGTTTGTGTCACCCAGCAATATCTTTACTGTTGCCTTCCCAACGGCCTGACCGCCCAAGTATGCCTCGAGTATGGCCTTAACGTCGTTGATCCATGGCATTTCCACCGGTGAGCCGTTATGGAGCACAACCACAGTATTGGGGTTTGCCTTGCTGACGCGGCGAATTAATTCGTTTTGGCATTCCGGCAGGCGCATATGAACTCTGTCATATCCCTCTGACTCATACGAATCCGGCAGCCACGCAAACACCACCGCCACGCGTACCTTTTTAGCGAGCGCTTCGGCTTCGCTTAATTGCTCCTCGGTGGCAGAATCGGTTAAAATGTCGAAGCCTTTGGCATAGGAGATATTGCTATACTCCTTTGCCGCTTCGAGTGCACTCGTCGTTTTAAAGCAGTTGATGTGTGAGCTGCCGCCGCCCTGAAAACGCGGGGTTGATGCAAATTCGCCGATAAAGGCGATTGTATCGGTCTTTTTAAGCGGTAAAAGTTCGCCCTCATTTTTTAGGAGCACCATGCATTCGGCTGCGATTTTTGCGCTTAGCTCATGCTGCATCTCTTTATCCCATTCTGTACCCGGCTTATAGTTCTCAAAATACCTGAATACGATGTTGAGGATGTTCTCCACCGCCGTATCGAGCGTGTTTTCGTTGAGGTTTCCCAGTTTTACGGCCTGCACGATTCTTTGG
>JAEZLG010000136.1 GCA_023435855.1 Bacillota bacterium
CTCGATGAGCTCGGTGTAGAGCAAAGCGACGAGCTTTTTCTTTCACGAGAGCTTTCCTCTTCAGGCAAAAGCGTTAGTAGGCTTAACGGCGTACTCGTCCCGCTTAATGTAATCAAGCGCGTCTCCGATTTATTGGTGGATGTTCACGGACAGCACGAGCACCAATCACTTTTAAGCCCGTCTTCTCATATGCGTTTTCTTGATACATTCGGCGCAAGTGCTATTTTACCTCTCAAAGAAAAGCTCCTACTCGCTTATCAAAACTGTAAGGCTTTGCAAAAATCCATGCTTTCGGGATTTTCTTCTAAGGACGAGCGCGAGCGGGAAATGGATATACTGGCCTATCAGATTCGGGAAATCAGCGCTGCAAAGCTTAAAAGCGATGAAGAGGAAAAACTCAAAGCAGAGCGTGACCTTTTAGCAAACGCGGAGCACATACAAATTGCGTTTGAAAGAAGCGGCGAAGCTTTAACAGGAGACGGCGGCGTGCTCTCGCTCGTTAGCGATGCGAGAAAACAGATGCAGTCCATTGAAACACTCTCTCCGGAGTATGCGGCGCTTGCACAACGTCTTAACGACGCTTATTTTAATTTGGAAGACATCGCCTATACCCTGCGCGGAGCGAGTGAGGGCATGGAGTTTGATCCCAAAAGACTCGATGCGATTGAAACGCGGCTAGAGCACATCAAATCGCTCAAGCGTAAGTACGGTACGAGTGTTGAAGAAGTGCTGGTATTTTGCGCTGAGGCGCAAAATAAGCTCGACGCGCTTTGTGCGGATACAAAAATGCAATCCGAACTGCAAGCAAAGCTTGATACGGCACTCAGGGAGTACATGGCACTAGCAGAAAAGTTATCGGTTCAGCGGCGAAAAGCCGCTAAGGAGCTTTCTGCTGCGGTGCTAAACGAGCTTGTGGAACTCGGCCTTGAAAAAACGCATTTTGAGGTAAGTATCAAGGAGCTCCAACATAAGGAGCCCGCCATAAACGGGCTTGACGATGTTGAATTTTTGATGAGCACGAATCCGGGGGAACCGCTCAAACCGCTCGAAAAGGTTGCCTCAGGCGGTGAGCTTTCCCGCATTATGCTTGCATTTAAGGCGATTTTTGCGCGAAATGACGAGATCGGCACGTTGATTTTCGACGAAGTGGATACCGGTGTAAGCGGCCGAACAGCCGCTATGGTTGGCGACAAAATGGTTCATATTGCCGACGCACGGCAGGTTATTTGCATTACACATCTCCCGCAGATTGCGGCGCTTGCGGACGCGCATTTTCTCGTTGAAAAACACGATGACGGTAAACATACCCGCACGAGCGTTCGCCGTTTAACGCTCGAAGAACGACGCGCGCAGGTCGCTCAAATGATGGGCGGCGGAAACGAAGGCTACGCTTTTGACCATGCTGCTGAGCTTATTGAAAAAAGTGAACAAAAAAAGCGAGAGCGGCGCGGCTAAATGTATAGCATTTGATGTTATCAGGATTAAATGCTCTGATCTACGCGCCGTATAGCTTCTTCTCCGAATGTCAAACATAAACACTGCGGTTCATTATGGCTGCAGTGCTTTTTAATTTTGACGTGGAGATGTATTGATGCGAAGCCGTAAAGTGATTTTGAAGCTCACCGGCATTTTAATGTGCCTGACACTGGTGCTTTTTAACTACAGCGCACCTATGCGCCTAGTGCGTGAAATGGAAAGCGATATCTATCTTGATGCGCAAAGCGGCAAGGGGGTACTGGATGATATTATATCACCCTTTACCGTAACTACCGTCCCTGATGGCATGCCGGTTTCTTCAGACCTTGCCGAACGATTGAGCACTGCAACGGGGGACGATGTCAGCCAAACCATCACCGTAGAGCTTTTCGGGCTTATCCCCGTCAAAAAGGTAAACGTTCATTACCGACAGGATATCTATGTTATGCCCGGGGGTGAGTCGGTGGGCGTCACGCTTTACACAAAAGGTGCGCTCGTGGTGGGTATGGGAACCGTGCTCAACGAAAACGGTGAGCGCATTTGCCCTGCGGAAGTAGGCGGCGTACAGGTAGGGGATGTAATTATTGAAGCAAACGGGCAGGAAGTCAAAGATGCGGATATGCTCATAGCAATTTTTAACCGCGCCGGACAAAGCACAGATCTTACAATCCTGCGCGGCAGCTCGCGGATACATACGAGCGTAACGCCGGTAAAGGATGCGCTTGACGGTGTTTACAAAATAGGCATGTGGGTCCGCGACAGCACGGCCGGTATAGGCACGCTCTCATTTTATGTTATGAGTACAAAAAAGTACGGAGCACTTGGTCACGCTATCACGGATGCAGATACGGGAGCGCTCCTTTCGGTACGAAACGGTGAGATTATAGAATCCAACGTGCTAGGGGTGGTGCAAAGTTCACAGGGCATACCCGGGGAGATTAAGGGAACGTTCACTTCCGTCAGCAAAAGGCTCGGAGGGATAAAAAAGAACACGGAATTCGGCATTTTCGGCGAGTTGTACGAGGACCTTAAAAACCCGCTTTATCCAAACGGCGTTCCCGTTGCGTATCCTGACGAGGTAGAAGCAGGTCCTGCTAAACTACTGACTACGGTGGATGAAAAAGGAATTCAGGCATATGATTGTGAGATAATAAAAATCTATCCGCAATCGAGTGCTGCACCAAAAGGGCTTGTAATCGAGATTACGGATGATACGCTGATTGAAAAAACGGGCGGCATCGTGCAAGGTATGAGCGGAAGTCCGGTATTGCAAAATGGAAAGCTTGTCGGAATCATCACGCATGTTTTTATTAACGATTCCCTTAAGGGATACTGCGTTTATGCGCTCTGGATGGTAGGCATGACCTAAGCATGAATGGGGATTAAAAATATATACAATAATGTCTGGAATTAGTATTATTCCCAATTTACGAGAAATGGTTTATAATAGAAAGAAAACTATGATCGGCATTGGGCAACGGATGAAAAAAATCAAGCTTCAGATCATCGACGACAATCCCGACTACTGTGCAAGGCTTGAGGAATACTTGCTCTCCTCCGGCTATTTTGAGGTACTTCCTTCTGCGCACGACGGCATTATGGCGCTTCAAAGTTTTGAAACGCAGCTGCCTGATGTGGCGCTGGTGGATATGGTAATGCCTCGTATGGACGGTATAGAACTTTTGCGTCAACTCAGGAAGCGAGGATTTTCCTTTAAGGTCATCGCGAATTCTCCCTTTGTAGATGAAGAGATGGTCCAACTGGCGCAAAGCTTGGGGGCTTCTTACTTTTTGGCAAAACCCATGGAGTTCTCCTACGTGCTTGCGCGCATTGTGGACGTCGCGGGCACTGCGACGGACGATAGTGACCGCGCAGCAC
>JAEZLG010000208.1 GCA_023435855.1 Bacillota bacterium
CCACGTAATGCGTGTAAGGGAACTTTGTTGCAATGCGGTCTGCGTTTTGCTAAAATACATGGAGGGTTTGCGCGCCTATTGAGGCTCGCGTTACCAAGAAGAAGGAGCAAATATGCGCGTCGAAACATTTTCGCATACCGTCAAGGTAGCGAGCAACTCTATCTCAAACAAAACCGTAATCGTAGTGGATGTATTAAGAGCTACTACGAGCATCATATGCGCTATTAAAAACGGTGCGAAGCAAGTGGTTCCGGTAGAAGACGCAGCGTCGGCAGTTTCCATATCCTCACGGATCGGCGGTATCTTAGCGGGCGAAAAGGGCGGCATTACGATAAACGGTTTTGCGCTGGGCAATTCCCCGTTCGAGTTTTCACAGGAAAACGTAGCAGGAAAGAGCGTGGTGTTCAGTACCACCAACGGCACAGTCGCCATTCACGCCTTGCAGGATGCCAAGCATGTTTTAATTGGCGGTATGATTAACCGCACCGCTGTCGCAAAAAAAGCGCTTTCGCTCGGGGAGGATATCATCATAGCATGCGCGGGTACGGATGGCTCCGTTTCGGCGGACGATATCTGCGCCGCAGGCGCAATCGCCGATGCACTTGTGAGGAATGCTGCAGGTGCGCTTGAGATGAGCGACCTTACCTTAATTTGCAGCATGATCTATGCCGATTGGCTTAGCGGCCGCGCCGACCTTTCCATGACGAAGCATTTCGCCTATCTGCAAAAGATGGGTTTTGAAAAAGACGTGGAATTCTGCTTTAAGCAGGACATTACCGATATCGTGCCGATATACCAAAACGGGATCATCGTGAAATAATAGAAATGCAAAATAAAACAGCGCCGACTTTTCAGTCGGCGCTTCTTACTGTATTCATAAATCTTATGGAAGCAGTATTCCATTGAAAGATTACGGCCGGTCATCGGGTATATATTCGAACAAATCTCCGGGTTGGCATGAGAGTGCACGGCAAACAGCCTCCATAGTGCTAAGTTTCACTGCGCTGATTTTTGAATTTTTAAGGTTGGATAGGTTGGCAAGCGTAATACCCACGCGCTCGGAGAGTTCGTTTAGCGACATTTTTCTGTCGGCCATTACGCGGTCGAGGCGAATGATGATGGGCATAATCTCACCTCATACTGTGGAGTCGTGTTCGCCTTGCAGAAGAATGCCGTAACGAAACACACCCGCAAGCGTCATAACTCCAAATGCCAAAATTGCACCGTCCGGAAGGAGTGAAAAATAAGGCGCAATAAGGTCGGATGCGCCCGGAAGGCGTAAAAGCCCTTCCGCTACAATGTAATGAAAGCCCTGTGCAGCATAAGATTGGAGCAGCAAAAGTGTGCCCATGTAAAAAAGCGTCTTTGTGTTTTTTGCGATAAACGGTTTACCGTTTAAGAAGCTTAATAGCACATCAGCGAAAAGCCATATGATGGCGGCGCCAAGCCCCGCACTAACGGCTCCTATCCACACAGGAAGTCCGGTATATTTAGCTTGTAAAAGCGCTTCTGCGGAAACGGAGAATCCCGAGAGAATGATACCGCCTTTTTCCAATGTTTGGAACGAGCCTTCAGACGTAAACGTGAAAATTACAAGTATTGCTCCGTAAACGAATGCGAAGGCTGCGGCAAAGTAACGGATAATGTTGACGATGGTAATAAAAATGCGTGCGGATTTACCTTTCACGATAGTATCAGTCATATAGTTCGCCTCTCTTTCAAGACAATCATAATGAATAGAAATAGAAATGTCAATAAAAATATATCGTAGCGCAATAAAAATATAATGTATAACAAGATATAGAATATAAAATCCGCTCAGCTTGGCTGAGCGGATTTAGTTTGTGTATAATCAGTGGCAACCTATGCTTTGGCGGTAAAATGCTATTTCGCCGCTGGGATCAGCTTTGCGCGCCGAGGTCTGCCGAAGCAGCACCATAGCCGGGCAAGAAAATCGGCTGCGGCATATCGGGCACATAATTCAAGACGCTGTCGATTACCCCCGCCTCGAACGCAGCGTTGAGGCCCAGCGTAAAGTTACCCACGTTTTTAGGCTTGTGTGCGTCACTGCCTATGAGAAAATTCGCGCCGAGCGCTTCCGCTTGTTTGAGCTCTTCCGTACTCATGGTGACGCGCGCGGAATTGATTTCAAGTAATACAGAGAGTTCGGCCGCACCCTTAGCTAAGGTTGCTATATCGCTTTTCACATAAAGCCCCGGATGGGAAAATGCCGTGATACGATATTTCTCGGCGGCCTCCAAAAGCGCGTTTGCGGTTTCGACGGGGTCGTTTTTAGATAGTTTAAATGCTTCCGCGCTGAGGCGACGCATAAAGGGGCTTTTATGACGTACGCCTTTGTGGTACGCAAGAAGGAGCACGTCGCACATAGCAGATGCATCCTCGGGGGCGTCACACTCGCCGTAATCGGTAAGATTGCATTCGAGGCCGAACAGCACCTCAATATCGTTTGCGTAGCGGCAAGCGAGGCTGTCCACCTCGCGGCGTAATGTGCGGAGCCTTTCGCCGCGTACGCCGTAAAAAATATGCGCCGGCCCGTGTTCGCTTATTGTGACACGAGAAAGTCCGCGTTCTATCGCGGCAAGGACGTTCTGCTCGCAGGTGCCCGTGCCGTGACTAAAAACCGTATGGGTATGGTAGTCGGAATAAATCATGGCCTGCATCCTTGTAAAAAAGTACCGCTTTAGCTGAAAGCCATTGCTTGAAAAAAGTATAGCACGTTTGTTCTATAGCCGCAACAGAGCAAAATTAGGGAACCGGACATAAAAAATATGCCGCGCGGCTTAAATCCCGCGCGGCATATATAACACAAGACCCTTAATCGAGGACCGCTTCAGGCCGTTTGCGCGCAAGAAGTACAAGCAGCGCGCCGACGAGCGTGTACATAGAAACATTGGTTTCGCGCCCGACGATGGACTTTACGTCGTCCACGCGGGAGGTACAGAAGAACGAATCCGCAAGCGCTGCTGCGGGGGAGTTAACATAGTTGCTGATGAAGGAGCAGTATGTGCCCTTCTGCTTGGCGGCCCTGAGCGCGTCGAGCAAAAGCTTGGTGCGTCCGCTTCTTGAAATACCCAGGAAAACATCGTTGGGCGTGAAGCGCTTGGCGTAGAGCTCCATCACCACCGGATCGTTTACATCGATAGCGTCGTAACCGGAAAGGTTCAGATGCATCACGAGGTCTTTGGCCAGCATCGCCGAAATGGATGTGCCGAAGATGAAGATGCGCTTTGCCGAAATTATGTGATCGGCAAGCTCGCTGAGCTTTTCGCGGTCGAGCGCCTTTAAAGTATCTTCCACGGCCCGCATATAGGATAGGAAGACCTTTTCAACCACCATGCTGTCCGTATCGTCCGGGTGCACGGGGTCGCTCTTTAGAGAGTCGAGAGAGGAATTGCCGGAAGCAAGAGCAACGCGGAAATCAAGGAATCCCTTGTAACCGAGCTTTTTAGCGAGGCGCGTAACGGAAGGCACGCTCACGCCCGAAGCTTCGGCGATCTCATTGATTACCATGAGAGAGGCTTTCTCGGGATTTTGCAGGATAAAATCCGCAACCTTTCGTTCCGCGGAGGGGAGGGATGAGTAAGCGGAGCGAATTTTCATTTTTGCAGGCATAGTAGTATCTCCTTACCGATCGTCAACAAGAGTTTTGCTTGGTATAACTATAATACATGATATATACGCTTTCAACAGGTATTTTGCATCAAATTGTAAATATTATTGGATATAACCCTTTTTGTTATGTAAGCACAGCTAATTTTTTGTGATTTTTTTTAATGCGCGATTTACATAAATGCCGAAAAAAGTAATGCAAATACTTACCATATTATGGAAAAAAACCGATTGTATAATAGCAAAAGGTTAAATAATTAACGCATGTTTATAAAAGTTCCGGTTTCTCTATGTAAAACAAAGTAAATTTGAAGATATTATTCATATTTCCATAAGGCAGGCTTATGGAAAACTCGCACAAAACAGTATCGGCAGTACGAAAAAAACAGCACGATTTTATTTTGAAATAAATCCTTCATTTCGACATTGAAATCCTGCAATACCGCCTTGATTACCTTGACACCGGCAGGCCATATTAATATAATAGTAGCGGATTGAAAGCCAAGTGC
>JAEZLG010000225.1 GCA_023435855.1 Bacillota bacterium
CGCCGTATTTTCTCCATGGCTTCGGACATATCTTTAACGATATAACTTTTTACGAACACTTAAATGCCCACCACCCCGTCTGAAAAAATCTCCACATCCCGTTCGAGTTCACTGTAGGAAAGCACCACAAGGTCGGTATCCATCTGGTCCACAATCTGCCTGAAAAAGCGTCTGACAGCAGGAGCCGTGAGCACCACGGGCGACGAACCGCTGCCGACCGAGCGTTCCACCGCCTTTTTGGTGTTAAAGAGTATCTTTTGTATCTGCACGGGCTCGAGTGCAACGTACGAGCCATGATCCGTCTGGCGGATGTTATCGGCAATGAGTTGCTCGAGCGCCGCATCAAGCGTAATGACACGCGCTTTGTTGTCCGGTACGAATTTGCGGCTGATGGCACGTTTAAGACCCTGCCGCACATATTCGGTGAGTATATCAAGATCACGCGTGATGGTGCCGTAATCGCCCAACACTTCCAGTACGGAGCTTATATCGCGGATCGATATGCCCTCGCGCAACAGATTTGCGAGTACCTTTTGCACTTCGCCCACGGAAAAGAGCTTAGGTACGACTTCCTCCACAAGCGCAGGCTGCTGCGCCTTGAGGTTGTCGATAAGAACCTGCACCTGCTGGCGGCCCATGAGCTCATGCGCATGCTTTTTAATGACTTCCATAAGATGCGTGGCAATCACAGAAGGTGCGTCGATGGTGGTGTAGCCGTAAAGCTCGGCTTTTTCGCGCTCGCTCTCCGCCACCCAAAGCGCGGGAAGCCCAAATGCGGGGTCCGCTGTTTCGATGCCGTCGATATCGTCGACATCCTCCGCGTCTGCGGGACGAAGCGCCATGAAATGATCCGGTATCACCTCGCCACCCGCCACCTCAATTCCCTTGATTTTGACCGAGTAGCCATTGGTAGGAAGTTGGATGTTATCCCTGAGGCGTACAACGGGAACGATGATGCCAAGCTCGAGTGCGCACTGGCGACGTATCATGACCACGCGGTCGAGCAAATCTCCGCCCTGCGAGGCGTCCACGAGCGATATGATGCCGTAGCCGAATTCCATTTCAATAAGATCCACCTGCAAGAGCGAGGTGACGCTTTCGGGCTTTCGCTTTTCCTCGGCTACAGCCGCCGTAGCCGTTCCGGCAGCTATTGCCTCCGCCTTCTTGCGGCTGTTGAGCGTATAATAGCCCGCTATTGGAAGACCCAAGGCGAACATAAGAAGCGGGAGTGTAGGCATACCCGGCACAAAGCTTAACATGGCGAGCATACCGCCGATGACAAACAGCACCGAGGGCTTACCGAAAAGCTGCGTGGTGAGCGTGGCGCTGAAGCTTTCGTTGTTGGACGAGCGCGTAACGATGATGCCCGATGCGGTGGAAACAAGAAGCGCGCTTATCTGGTTGACAAGGCCGTTGCCGATGGTTGCGCGGAAATACACGTCTATGGCCTGCTCAAATGTCATCACATTTCCTGCAAGCCCCAGTACGCCCGCTAAAATACCGCCCACAAGGTTGACCACCACGATAAGAATTCCTACGATAGCGTCGCCCTTGACAAACTTCGAAGCACCGTCCATGGAGCCGTAAAAGTCGGACTCGCGCTGCACATCGATGCGGCGCTGCCTTGCCTGCTCCTCGGTGATGGCACCGGTGTTAAGGTCGGCATCGATGGCCATCTGCTTGCCGGGCATGGCATCGAGCGCAAACCTGGCCGCGACCTCCGCCACGCGCTCGGAACCCTTGGTGATGATCATGAACTGCACAATAATGATGATGACGAACACGACCACGCCAACGACAAGGTTAGAACCTGCAACGATGCCGCCAAACGCATCTATGATGCTGCCTGCCTGCCCTCCGTTGCCGATAATAAGACGCGTCGCGTTGATGTTAAGAGCAATTCGAAACAACGTGAAGAGCAAAAGGAGCGTTGGGAACGTAGAAAATTCGAGCGTCTCTTTAATGAAAAGAGACGTCAAAAGAACGATGAGCGACAGTGCAATGTTTATGATGAGGAATAAGTCCAGTACACCCGTTGAAAGCGGGATAATGATGAGCATAACGATGAGAAGCACCGCAACCGCGATGATGATATCGGTTGACTTAATTTTCATGCCGCTCACCCCTTCCTACGGTTTTATTCGAGAGAACTCTTCCCTACGCCCTTGCACGGCGGTTAACGCGGTTCTTCAAGCGGTAGACGTAAGCCAATACCTCTGCGACCGCTTGGTACATGTCCTCAGGCACTTCCTGCCCTATATCGCAAAAGAAGTACAGCCCGCGCGCGAGCGTTCTATCTTCCACCACCGAGATATTGAGCTCCTTCGCCCGCTCCTTAATCTTTTTTGCAAGGTAGTCCGACCCTTTGGCGACCACAACAGGTGCCTTGTTGACGCCTTCCTTGTAGCGAAGCGCCACTGCGAAGTGTGTGGGGTTTGTAATCACCACGTCCGCCTCCGCGACCGCCTGCATCATGCGCGCGCCGCTCATCTGCCTCTGCTTTTGGCGTATGCGGCTTTTTGTCTGCGGGTTTCCCTCCGTAAGCTTATACTCGTCGCGCAGCTCCTGCTTGGTCATACGAAGTTCCCGTTCGTAACTCCACCACTGGTACAGATAGTCAAACGGTGCAAACACCGCAAGCGCGATGGCGAGCTTGAACGCCATACTAAGAAGCATATCAGCCATTTGCGCTGCAGAAAATGCAGCGTCTCCCCGCATAAGCTGCGGTGTCATTTGAATCTGCAGCATGTAATGGTCGTAACCAACCTTCGCGAGGATGGCGAGGCGGATAACGGACTTCAGAAGCTCTACAAGTGTCTTTCGCGAAAATATGCGTTTGAAACCCTCAATCATATTGACGCGTGAAAACTTGGGCTTTGCAGCCTTTGTGGAGAACAAAAACCCCACCTGGAGATAGTTAAAAACGATTGCTCCCAAAAACGCAGCCGTAAGCGGCACAAGAAGTATGAGCATCGTTTTGAGAATCGTCCCGCCCATAAGAGAACGCATGGTTGCGATGTCGTAGCTTTTCGGGAGCGATCTCCCTACGCCTAAGAAGCTTTTCAAAAGCCCCGTGAGCCCGTCTACCATCACGCTGCCGAGTGCCGCGAGAGCTACGAAAATGACCAGCAGCGAAAGCGCCGTAACAAGGTCGTGGCTTTTTATGACTTGCCCGCGTTCCCTTGCCTCTCTTCGCTTTTTTGGTGTTGCTTTTTCGGTCTTTTCCCCGCTGTGCTGCGCCATTACGCTGCCCCCGCCAACCCACGTATCATATAATCGACGGAGTTGAACATCTCCCTAAAAATATCCTGCGTAAAATTCACATACACCGGCAGTATAATCAAAAGCACCACAAAGCCGAATATGATTTTGAGCGGTATGCACACCACGAATATATTGA
>JAEZLG010000244.1 GCA_023435855.1 Bacillota bacterium
CCGATAACGCTTAACGACTTTATACCCTTCATGAGCTCTTCAAACATGCTTTGATTATACCATGAAGCATCGCCGCATGCCACGGTGCGGGGATTGCCGCCCGCGCGCGGATATTGTATGCTATACCTAATGTAAGAGGGGTTTATATGAACATTTTTTTCTCGCTGTTAAGCGGCATACTCATTGCGGCGATGATACTCGTCAACGGCGAACTGGGCGTAAATTTAGGCAACTATCATGCCACGGTGTTTGTGCACATAAGCGGACTTATCGCCATATCGATTGTGCTTCTCAGTAAGCGCGAGTCAATTCGCGGCACGCTTCGCGCAGCACCGCTGACAAGTTATTTAGGCGGCTGCATAGGTGTGTTAGCCGTGGTCGGCAACAACATAAGCTTTACGGTGCTCGGCGTTTCGGCAACGCTTGCTCTGGGGTTGTTGGGACAAACGGCAGCGGCACTTATTGTTGACAGCTTTGGGTGGCTCGGTGCAAAAAAGATTCCTTTTGACAAGCGAAGGCTTATAGGCGCAGCACTCATCGCGGCAGGTGCTGCCGCCATGATGCTGTATTAGGAGGCAAAAGGTAAGGGGAGCCAAAGCCCTGCGGTTTTGCGGACCGGAAAGCACACCATCGCTGTGTTGCCGGTACTCGCCGTAGGCACCGCTACGCCTGCGCCCGGCGCCTTGCGCTGACATACTTTCCGCTCCTCTAAACTCTCCGACCTAAAAACTGTCAGTTTGGATGCAGGTCGCGAAAGAGAAAGGAGCCGTAGCGTCCGGCAAAGCCGGAGCCCTTTGGGCCAAGGCCTATGGCCTTGCGTGCGGGTCCTACGGCGACTGCCGATGACAAAGACGTGCGCCAAACTGGCAGTTTCTAGGCGCAAGGGCTCGACTCCCCTTACCTTACAAAATTCGTCCCAATGCGCGGTTCGTATTGGGGAAAGGGAACGCCGTTCTTTTTGCCGCATTCGATACACTTTAACAGCCATGCCATGTTTTCGCCGAGCGTGCGCATGATCTGAAGGCCTTCCTCATCCTTTCGCACATCGTCGGGCGTAAATCCGTGAACCTGGTTCCAATACTGCGAGGAGACGACGGGCATGCTGCTGATGGTAAAATACTTGTTGAGCCGGTCGAATGCCGCACTTGCACCGCCGCGCCTGCAAGAAACTACACTTGCACCAAGCTTGCCGGCAAAGCGGTCATGCCCTGCAGCAAAGAACAGCCTATCGAGAAACGCGCAAATCTGCCCGCTCGCACTTGCATAGTAAACAGGCGACCCCGCAACGATGGCGTCATATTCGTCGAGCTTTTTTATGACCTCGTTTACCTTATCGGAAAACACGCAAAGATCCGTATTATCGCAATGCCCGCAGGCGATACAGCCCGCAATTGGCTTTTTCCCCAAAAACAATATCTCCGTTTCAACGCCGTGCTTGTGAAGCGTCGACGCAACCTCACTCAGTGCTGTATAAGTGCATCCGTGTTCGTTGGGGCTACCGTTGATAAGAAGTGCCTTCATAATCTACCTCTTTCTTTCTAAAGTCCTATAACATTAAAAATCTTCGTACGGCAGCTCATCCGCACAGGCGGCAAGCGCATACACCCTTTGTGCACCTGACTTTTTAAGCGTTTTTGCACATTCGCTTAAAGTGCTGCCTGTCGTTTTGACATCATCCACGAGGATAAAGCTTTTCCCTTTGCAGGGTTTTGCTGCAAATGCATTTTTAACGTTTTTGTGCCTCGCCTCCACGTCAAGTGCCGTCTGCGTCTTGGTAATCTTTTCGCGTATCAGGATCGTTTCATCCACGGGTATATTGTATGTGTTACCCAAAATGTCCGCAATAAGCGCACTTTGATTATAGCCACGCTTGCGCAAACGTTTTTTATGAAGAGGAACCGGCACAAAGGCATCTGCCTCCCAACCTTCGCCGATTTGCATAAAGTAAGTAAAAAACTCCGCCAGATACTGTGCATCGCTGTATTTAAATCGGTGCATAGCCGTCCTCGCACCTTGTGTGTATAAAAGCCCCGCTGCAAAACCGTCGGTGTTTTTTAGAAGTGGCAACTTCGAGCACGGCTTAAGCTTTTTTTCACATTCTAAACATACGCCGTTTTCGTCCGTGACCGCCTCGCCGTTACAGACAAAGCAGAAAACGCGTTTGGGGAAAAGTGCGTTTAAAATTACGTCTTTGAGGCTCATTTTGCTGCCGTGAGCGCGGAAAGCTCCGTGAGGAAGCTTTTAAGGCCGCTGTATCGTTTTTTAACCTGTGAATTGCGCACCATATGTAAAATACAGCTTTCATGTCCCACAATGTATACCTGCTTTCTTGCGCGTGTAACAGCGGTATAAAGAAGGTTGCGCGTCAAAAGCTGCGGTGGGCCGTCCACGAGAGGCATGAGCACCACAGGAAATTCGCTGCCTTGGCTTTTATGGATGGAGATGCAGTACGCAAGCTCTAATTCCTCAAGCATGGAAAATTCGTAGACCGCACAGCGTTCATCATCAAAAAGAACCTGTACCGTCTGCGCTTCAAAATCGATGTGCAAAATGGTGCCGAGGTCGCCGTTGAATACGCCCTGTCCGCTCTCTGCGCCATCCCCACAACTTTTTCTTGCCCACTCTATGCGATAATTGTTTTTTACCTGCATTACC
>JAEZLG010000066.1 GCA_023435855.1 Bacillota bacterium
CTATGGGCTGAAGTACAGCATTGTGTTAATGCATATGACAGTAATCTCTTTTTAAAAGTACAAAATGGAGATGCTGAGATTGTTGATGCATTAGGGGGCAGAATTGGCTGGGGCGGCTTCGTGGAAAATGGTCAACGCATCTATGTGAAGCTCTCCGATAAGGCACCTCATGATTAAGAAATAGCTTTTTAAATTTGAACAACAATTCAGTGAATTATCAAATAACAAGCCTATAAACGATAGAAACTTTTCGCCACGGTTTTACCGTGGCTTTTTTCTGCTGCGCCGAAACAGTTCAAAAGGCACCTGTAATAGGTCGTAAATCATAACAAAACGGAGATAGCTAACCGGAGTTTCACAGCCCTTTTTGTATAAAAAGCGGGTCATTTCAATTACCTGCTCGCTTTCGGTTATGCGAAGGAGCTTTTGCTCCTCTTCATTAGGCGTACGAAGGATCAAGTTTTGCTCAATGCGCTCCACGGGCAAACGAAGTTCTGTAAGTAAGATGTGTGCAAGCGATGCGGTAAGATCGTTGCCCTTCATTTTTTCGTACAGATCGAGTGTAAAATAATCGTCCTCGAGTGCAACGGGGATATCGTCGGCAAAGCGTACACGGCGTATTTGGCGTGCGCGTTCGCCCAACTTCCATTTATCGTTGATTGGCTGAATATTCATTTCTACTTCTTGGTCAAACTCAAGCCTGTTAAAGCTTTTAAACCCAATAAGATCCAACATGTACGAAAGCGATATGAGCGGTTCAAAGCCTAGGCTCGCATCCCTTTGCGTCACAAAGCTGCCTATTCCGTGCCGCGTCGTAATCACACCGTCACGCTCAAGCTCTGCTATGGCGGCACGCACTGTGGCGCGGCCAAGTTTGAGTGATTTTATAAGCTCCTTTTCGGTTGGCAGCTGGGAGCCTGCCGGGTAAAGGCCTGATACGATGCCCTCCATCAAGTGCTCCTTGAGTTGGATGTATAGCGGCACATGGCTAGACTTATCAATCATACAAAACACCCCAAAATTTCCAAAAAGCGTTGACAAAATGACAACGAATACATAAACTAATAACAAGAGGTTCGGACGACCGAACAACCATTCCTTAACTTACTATTCTTGTCTGCATTATATGAAAAATGAGCCTGCAAAGCAAGCGCGCGTTTGCGACGATGGGCCCACGATAAACCGGTTCAAATCAGTTTAAACCGAGGGGGATAAAGTGACAAACATGGCTCTGCGCGTACAAAAGACGCTTTATAAAAGCGGCATACAAGGCGTAGAATGTGCGCTTTGGCGCGACAGTGTGCGCTTAATGGGCGAGGTGGACGATTATAATACCGTCGTCCGCGCCGGTAAAATTGCGGCACGTTTTGGGTTTAAAGGCGTTATAAGTGACATTCGCCTGAAAGGCTTTATTGAACCGCCCACATGCATGCCTAAGGTAGCTGACACATCTCTACACAACCGCGCAGTGGATGTTGTCATCATCGGCGGCGGTGTAATCGGCTGCGCGATTGCGCGTGAGCTAACGCGCTACAATCTTTCTATTATGCTTCTTGAAAAGGAAGCGGATGTAGCCGTGCACACCTCCTCGCGAAACGACGGCATGGTTCACCCCGGTGTAACAACCAACCCCAAAACACTTCGCGCCAAATACAATGTGCGCGGAAACGCGATGTATACGCAGCTTACAAAAGAGCTGTCCATACCGTTTAAGCGCATCGGCAACCTTGTTATGAGCGAGAGCAGCTTACTTATGCTGCCCATGGAGGTTTATTTTAGAAACCGCATGGCGCGGCTAAAGGTAGATGGTACTCGGCTCAATAAAAAGCAGCTTTACGAGCGCGAGCCAAACCTGAAAGACGGCGTTGTGGGCGCGATGCTTTTCCCTTCCTCGGGCATTCTTTCGCCTTATAAGCTTACGGTAGCGTTGGCTGAAAACGCGGTTGAAAACGGCGCTGAAATTTCCTTAGAAACGGTTGCGCTCAAAATGGAGATGCAAGGCGGCGCAATCACGTGCGTTATCACAAACCGGGGCACACTGCGGCCGCGCGCGGTCGTAAATGCCGCAGGCGTGTTTGCAGATAAAGTCGCGGAAATGGCAAACGACCGCTTCTTTTCAATCCACCCGCGAAAGGGTGAGCTTGTGATACTCGACAAGAAAAAAGGCAATATGCTGCACACATCCATGGCGCTTGTAACAGCAGAGCTTCGCAAGTCCGATACCAAGGGCGGCGGCATTATGCCAACCATCGATGGTAACGTGCTTGTAGGCCCTGACGCGTACGAGCAGCCATATCGCGAAGAATATTCCACAAATGCAGATCATGTAGACGCCATTTTAAAAAAGCATCTTCCCCTTATCAAAGGTTTAGGTCCGCAGGATGTGATTACCTATTTTTCGGGCATCCGCGCGGCTACCTACGAAGAAGATTTTATCATTGAAAAGTCGCAGTACGTGAAAAACCTCGTTCATGCTGCGGGTATACAATCGCCCGGGCTTGCGAGTGCACCCGCCATTGCTGAGGACGTTGTAAAAATTTTGACAGAGCACCTAAAGGGTGAAATGGAGGTTAAGCCGAATGCGGCGTTTAACCCCATCCGCAAAACGCGGCCGGAGCTAAAATACATGAGCTTTGAGCAAAAGCAAGCGATCATAAAGGAAAATCCCGACTACGGTGTAATCGTGTGCCGCTGCGAGGAAATAAGCCGTGGAGAAATTATCGACGCAATGAACTCGCCCATACCTGCATTAACGCTTGATGCCATCAAGCGGCGTGTGCGCGCGGGTATGGGGCGCTGCCAGGGCAGTTTTTGTGCGCCTCTTGTAACGAAGCTTATTGCGAAGCATGAGGGATCGTCGCCAGATGATGTACAAAAAAGCGGCGGCAATTCTCAGGTACTTATAGAGATAACGCGAAAGGGAGAAAACGCGCCATGCTGAACTTTTACGATGTAGTTGTGCTTGGTGCGGGGCCTGCGGGACTTGCAGCGGCTATTGGCGCACACGATGAGGGGGCAATTACGCTTCTTTTGGAGCGCGAGGAGCGCATGGGCGGCATCCTCAAACAGTGCATACACGACGGATTTGGGCTTCTAAACTTCGGCGAGCGCATGACAGGCCCCGAGTATGCCGAGCGATATTTAAAGGAATTCTCAGCGAGAAATATAGATTCTGTCTCAAATGCATTTGTAGATTTTGCGGAGAAAACGCCCGAAGGCTTGAACTTGAGCATGCGCACGGCGAATGGCATGGAGCATGTTTCGTGTAAAGCGCTCGTGCTCGCCTGCGGGTGCCGCGAGCGCACATCAAAGCAGGTATTCATACATGGCGATCGGCCCGCCGGCGTGTTTACGGCAGGTGCGGCGCAGTATTATGTGAACGTTATGGGCTATTTGCCAACAAAACGATGCGTTATTTTAGGGAGCGGGGATATAGGCCTCATCATGGCGCGGCGGCTTACCTTAGAGGGTGCAAACGTGCTCGGCGTGTACGAGGTAAAAAGCGAACCTTCGGGCTTAGCGAGAAACATCGCGCAATGCCTCGATGATTTTAACATCC
>JAEZLG010000096.1 GCA_023435855.1 Bacillota bacterium
CCTTGATACATTCCCGTTTGTCATCTCAAATGTGGATTATACCTTAAACTACCCCAACGGTGTGAGTGCAGGGCAGGTTCTCGAGTTCCAGTACACGTTTACCTTAAGCAAAAAGGTAACCGCGGGTGTAAAGCAAATAGACTTTATCGTAAATGCAGACCCGGTTTTTGGTGCAGCCGGCGCTACTTATTCCGATAAAATAAGCATTTTCCTCACGGTCAACAAGGGCGCAAGCGTAACGGACGGCACGGGTACGCCTCCCGCCGTATCCACCCCGAAGCTTATCGTAGAATCGTACACGTTCAGCACCGACAAGGTATATGCGGGCGAAACGTTTGACGTAACATTTGTATTGAGGAATACCTCAGAAACCGAAAACATCCAGAACCTGCAGATTCGCATTGCGGACGATACCAATACCATTTTGCCCGCGGCATCGGGCTCGAACACGCTCTATATTGCAAAAATAGGCAAGGGCGAAACATATACGGAAACTATATCATTACAATCCACACCGGGGGCGGAGGCGAAGGCCTATACGCTCGGCGTAGAAATGGATTATGAAGCGGCATCTACCAAAACCGCCTACAAGGCATCGGAAAGCATTTCCGTGCCGGTACTCCAGAAGATACGCGTTAAGGCAGACGAACCCGTCATTTATGACGAAGCATGGATGGGCTCGCCGTTCTCGATGTACCTTGCGTTTTATAACCTCGGCAAGTCTACCGTGTATAACTGCACCGTAACTGTGGAAGGCGACGGCCTTGCCATGGAAGTCGGCTACTTCGGCGGCAATGTGTCCTCCGGTGCGGCCATGAATGCGGACTTCACCGTAATTCCCTCCGTGGCGGGCGACATAAGCGCCAATGTGGTCATATCCTATGAGGATGTGTACGGCGAGCAGTATGAGCTCAAAATGCCCTTCAACATTTTTGTCAACGACATGGGTGGCGGCGAGATTATCGACGGCGGCATGGAACCCATGCCCATACCCGGCAAAGACGGCATGGTGGACGGCGGCATGGTGGACGGTGGTATGAACGGCGGTATGCAGCCCGGTTTACCCGTATGGGTATGGATCGCCATCGGCGTAGCCGTATTGGCGGGTGGGGCGGTACTCGTGATACTCCTCAAGCGCAGGCGTAACAAGGAGTTGGAGGAACTATGAAACTAGCGGATCTGCTCCGCATGGCATTCATGAACCTTTGGAGGCGAAAGCTCCGCGCCATTTTGACGGTGCTCGGCATGGTCATAGGCACGGCCTCCATCGTGGTCATGGTCTCGCTGGGCATAGGCATACAGCAGGCAACGCTTGAAAGCTTTCAAAACACCGGGAGCCTTACGCTCATTCAGGTCAGCTCCTATAAATATGTGGAAAGCCCCGGCGGCAAAGGCCAAGGCACCTCCACCGAAACGGTGCTGAACAAGAAAAGTGTAGAGGCATTCAAACAGCTACAAGGTGTTAAAGCCGTCATGCCTATGATCACCGGCTACGGCATCATTAAAAGCGGGCAGTATGTGTCGGACGCGAATATATTAGGCATCGACGTGGAGACCGCCAACGAGTTCGGCATCGTGCTTGAAAGCGGCGAGCTCCCCGGCGCCTATAAAGGCGGCTCCAATTATGAGATGGTGTTCGGCAATTATATGCTGAGCAATTTCTACAACCCCAAAAACTACAAGCCGGCTCTCGATAGAGACGGCAATCCCAGGGTTCAAATTGACGACCGCTTTAAGATTACCTTCGATTATTCGAACATCTACAACTACGATAACTACGACCAATACGGGAACATCATCCCTAAAGGCAAGTTTTACAAAATTAACCCTGTGGGTGTGATGAGCGCGGAGTCTAACGATTTCTCGTGGTACTGCCTGATGGATATCAACGCGCTTTTAAAGCTCGCCAAGGAAAATAAAAACTATATGCAGGTCGATACCGACAAGTACTATCAGGTATATGTAAAGTGTGAGGATATCGACGACGTAAAGGCTGTTAAGACCGCTATTGACGAAATGGGATACGGCACCTACTCGCTGCAGGACGCCGTGGAGATGGCGCAGGAAAGCACTGCGCGCATACAGTACCTGCTCGGTGCAATCGGCGGCGTATCTCTCCTCGTGGCGGCCATAGGCATTATGAACACGATGATGATGAGTATCTACGAGCGCACCAAGGAAATTGGCATCGTTAAGGTGCTTGGCTGCCGCATGAGCAATATCGCAAGCTTGTTCCTCACAGAATCCGCCTACATCGGCTTGTTCGGCGGCGGCATCGGGCTAGGTTTAAGCTATGGTCTTGGGCTGCTCATCAACATGTTCGTTGCAGACTCAGGCTTTAAGAGCGTAATCCCGCCCTATCTCGCCATCGGCGCTGTGGTATTCTCCATTGGTGTTGCTATGGTAAGTGGCCTTTATCCCGCGCTTCGCGCCATGCGCCTAAGCCCGCTTACGGCAATTCGAGCGGAGTAGGGGAGTTGTAAAAAAAATATGTGCCCGTCGCGTCTAATGCGGCGGGCACATTTGATTCTTGCGTTTTTAACCGATGCATGCCTATATAGTCGGGTAAAACTGACCAAGATTAGGAATCTGTCGCAATTTGTTCACAACGGGTTTCCATAATTGGTCTATTTCTCCTTTTGTCGATACGATATACTAAGCATATCAAAAGAAGGAGGAACGAGCGATGTGTGAGAAGAAAGAAATGAAAGCCAATGAGCTAAATCTTGAGCAGGAAATCCTGTTTGAAGAAGCCGTTTGCTCCCATGAATTTTCGGAGGGTTGCAAGGAACCATCTGAAAGGTAATCAGAATTTATTCGCGGGCGATGTCCGCTTCGACCTATATAGTTGAAACAGTACCGTTTGACATGCCAAAAGTCAAACGGTACTGTTTTTAGTAAGAAACGGTGCGCTTTTATGTGTATTCTGATAGAATGAGCATGTAAGAATATAGAGTGAGAGAAGAAGAAAGGGAATCTATGGACAGGCTCAGAGAGAAAAAGGGATTTATTATCGACATGGACGGTGTGATCTACCATGGCAACCGCATCCTGCCCGGCGTAAAGGAGTTTGTGGATTGGCTGTACAGGGAAGACAAGAAATTTTTGTTTTTAACCAACGCGAGCGGAAGATCGCCCAAGGAACTGCAGCTTAAGTTATACCGCATGGGGCTTGAGGTAGACGAAAGCCACTTTTATACAAGCGCGCTTGCGACGGCAAAGTTTATAAAGAGCCAGTGCCCGGGAGGCAGTGCTTATGTAATAGGTGAACCGGGGCTTCATAATGCGCTTTATGATGCGGGTATCACCATTAACGACGTGGACCCCGATTATGTAATCGTTGGTGAAACGGACAACTACAACTACAATGCCATCACCCGCGCCATCCATCACATCAGACACGGCGCGAAGCTTATCGGTACCAACACGGGTTTGACGGGACCCAGTGAAAACGGCATCATACCCGCATGCCGTGCACTCGTTGCACCCATTGAGGTTACAACAGGGAAGACCGCGTATTTTGTGGGCAAGCCCAATCCCCTCATGATGCGCACGGGTTTACGTATGCTCGGTGTACATTCCGAGGAAGCCTGCATGATCGGTGACCGCATGGATACGGATATCATCGCCGGTATCGAAAGCGGCCTAGATCCCATTTTGGTGCTTTCTGGCGTTACTAAACGCGAGGATGTGGAAAACTACCCCTATCGCCCGCGACTCATAGTAAACAGCGTCGCCGATATACCGACGTTAAAGGAGTAGGGGATAGGCAAGTAAGCAAATAAAGTATGATAAAGCAGGATCGATCTGATCCTGCTTTTTTGTTGTTGGTAACGGTCGAAGCAGTGTATCGGTGCCGCTGTAGGGGCTGCCCCAGCCCGCCGCTCTCTTGTGGCTCCAGGTTGGAGATTTCTCACTTCACTTCGTTACGTTCCAAATGACAGTATTCGCTCGGGCGTACCTTCGTGTTTCCGCTGTCATTTCGAGCGAAGCGAGAAATCCCCTTCGAGCTATTCCTTTAGCATCGGCATGCGCATTGTACGTCCCGCCATTTTTGTAGTTCCATGTTGGGGCTTTCTCACTTCACTTCATTACGTTCGAAATGACAGTGTTTGCTCGGGCGTACCTTCGTGTTTCCGCTGTCATTTCGAGCTTAGCGAGAAATCCCCCGGGACTATAGATACAGCATCGGCACGCACATTGTACGTCCCGCCATTCTTGCGGCTCCATGAAGGGGATTTCTCACTTCACTTCGTTACGTTCGAAATGACAGTATTTGTTCGGGCGTACCTTCTTGTTTTTGCTGTCATTTCGAGCTTAGCGAGAAATCCCCTTCGAGCTATTCCTATGGCATCGGGACGCACATTGTACGTCCCGCCTTTTGTATATTTGCGGCTCCATGCGGGGGTAAAATATTCATTGGAACTTAAGCGATGGGGCTAAGGGACCAGGGGGGATTCCGATTTCCCCCTTAGGCCCCTTAGCAATCCCCTATCCTCCTTAAAACGGCCACTGCGTGGTGCTTAATGGCAACGGGGTACTGTGTGTAGGCTGATACTATCTGGTTCAAATGGCTTTTTAATACAGGGGATTTCTCACTCCGCTTCGCTCGGTTCGAGATGACAGTGAAGTTCGGGCGTGCTTGTGTAGTCGACCAATGCAGAAAAAAGGCGTCCGCTGTTCGGACGCCTTTTATAAAAACCTAAACTATAATCATTAGGTTCTTTTGATTCTTTTCTTTTCAAAGAAAAGAATTGTACCCCCTTACACTTCAGGCAGTTCCTTCTGCTTAAGTGCGGCTTTCAGCAGCTTCACGGCGTTCTCCACGTCGTCCATGCTGGCGGTTTCGACGGGGGTATGGATGTAGCGGGTGCCGATGGAAATACAGCCTGCAAGCACGCCGTCTTTGGTGCGCTGGATGGTGGAAGTATCGGTGCCGCCTGCGCGGAGAACTTCATGCTGGTAGGGGATGCCGTTTTCCTCGGCGCACTTTTTCAAAAATTCGCGCACGATTGTGGGCACGATGACGGAGGAATCCATCACTTTAATGGTGGGGCCGTTTCCGGCGGTTACGCTCATCGCCGGTGTGCACTTGGGTGTATCGCCGGTGAGGGTCACGTCTAAGGCGATAGCAAGATCGGGTTCGATGGAATGGGCGGCGGGGCCTGCACCGCGGCAGCCGACTTCTTCTTGTACGGTAAACACGGCGTATACGTTGTGCTCGGTCTCCATTGTGTTAAAGGCTTCGGCGGCAATGGCGCAGCAAAGCCGGTCGTCAAGAGCACCGCAGGTGATGAAGCGGCCCATTTCAAAGAAATGAGGTGCATAAACGGCAACATCGCCAATTTCGACCTTTGCTTCGGCTTCCTCTTTGGAGTTTGCGCCGATGTCGATAAAAAGCTCGGCGATACCGGCTTCCGCCATGGTCTTTTTCTCGTTTTCGTAATAGGTCACGCCGCGGGTGCCGTTTTCAAACATTACCTCGCGGGCGATGCTGATCATAGGGCTTACGCCGCCGACATTGGAGACCTTCAGAAAACCCTTGTCGTCGATATGGGTGACGATAAGGCCGATTTGGTCCATGTGTGTTGCGAGCATGATCTTCTTGCCGGAGGTTCCTTTTTTATAGGCGATCAGGTTGCCCAATGCATCGTAATACACCTTATCGGCATGGGGGGCAACGTAGGACTTAATGACCTCGGCGCAAGCGCGTTCGCGTCCGGAAGGTCCGTAGGCTTCCACGATGGATTTAAGCATGTCTTTAAACATTGTTAAGAACCTCCTCAAACGTTCTGTTAACTAAAAAGCTGTGCGCAAGTTTATAAGCGTTTTCAAAGTCTGAAACGGAAGCGACGCTCGCAGGGGAGTGGATGTAGCGGCAACCTACGGATATGCCTCCGCAGACGACGCCCGAAAGGGATTTGTGAATCGCGCCCGCGTCGGTGCCGCCACGCGTGCCCTTGCGGAGCTGGAAGGGAATACCTTCTTTTTTAGCGGTTGCACGAAGTGCGTTAAACATGCGCGGAAGCACCATAGTGCCGCCGTCCATCACGGAGATGGCAGGGCCTAAACCGACCATGGTCACATACTCATGACCTTCGGACTTCGGCATATCGTTGGCGGTGGTGCCTTCTAAGATGAGCGCAAGCTCGGGCTTAGCGTTGTAGGCAGCGGTTTTCGCACCGCGAACGCCAACCTCTTCCTGTACGGTAAATACCGCGGTAAAATCGCAATCGTAATCGCTTTTAAGAAGCTCCAGCAGTATGGCGCAGCCGCAGCGGTCGTCAAGCGCCTTGGATTTTATAAGCCCGTCACCAAAGAGCGAGAAATTGGCGGGGAAGCTTACATAATCGCCGAGCTTTACGTATTTTTCGGCATCCGCCTTATCTTTCGCGCCGATGTCGATATAAAGGTCCTTATGCTTGAGGGCGGCTTTAAACTCCTCGCGTGTTTGGAGATGGATTGCCTTTGCGCCGATGATGCCGGGTACAGCGTCGGGGCCGATGAGCACGCGCTTTGAAACCATAACACGCGCATCGAGACCGGTCTGTGCATAGGCAATAAGTCCGTCGTCACGGATGCCGCGCACCATCATGCCCACCTCGTCCATGTGCGCACAGGCCATGATGCGCCGGCCTTTGCCGGGTTTATGGACATAGAGGTTGCCCATGGCGTCGGTTGTTACATCGCTCACATAGGGCTTTACGGCCTCTTTAATGTAAGCGCGCACGCGGCCTTCATCACCGCTTACGCCGCTTAGGTTGCAGAGCTCTTCTAGTCTTTGAAGCATAGTGTTTCCTCCCAATCCTCACCGATGCCCATCAAAAATTCAACGAGCAGTTTGGAGCAGTTGCGAAGGGTATCGAGGCTCATTGTTTCTACGGTCGTGTGCATATAGCGCACGGGCACGCTTAAAAGCCCCGTCGGGATGCCGGCGCGCTCAACCTGTATTTCCCAAGCGTCGGTGCCGGTATGGCCCATGCATATATCGACTTCCCAATTTATACCGCATTCTGTTGCGGCATCGGTCAGGCGTTTGT
>JAEZLG010000133.1 GCA_023435855.1 Bacillota bacterium
AATGAACAGTCCATCTCAAAGCAGGCATTTTGGTTTCCCTTAATAACGTCGAGCTTTTTCCCTTCCCGTGCGCTATGCAAATAAAGCGTAATCGCCGTGCCGTCAAAATCGTACCCGAAGTTCATCGGCACTATGTAGGGAAATTCGTTGTCACAAAGCCCGAGACGCATGATTTTGCATTTTTTTAAAATGCCCGCATAGTCCTTAGATTCCCTGTCCGCGCGCCGCATAAAAAACCTCCCTAAGATAGATAGGACAAGTATATCATGCGTGCATTGCATATACCATATTTTGTCGATTGGGTGTATGTGCTATAATAGAAAAGATCATAATGGACGGGCAGAGTATTCGAAATGACGAACTATCGTGTAGGTGAAACCATACGAAAATTGCGCACGCAATTAGCCATCACACAGGAAGACCTTTGTGACGGTATTTGCGCTGTGCCGACGATGTCCCGTATCGAAAACGGGCATCGTTTGCCGAGCAAGGCGGTTTTTGACGCGCTGATGCAACGCATGGGCAGAAGCAGCGATTTATATGATGTACTGATGAGCGATCATGATTTTGCGATACATGAGAAAAAATACGAAGTACGTGAGAGCGTTGTCGTACGGGATTTCGAAAAGGCGAGCATACAGCTGAACGAATTTAACACATTGATTGCAGAGGACGACGAAAAGCTGTACCAACAGTTTTCTCTGTATATGAGCGTTATTATCGGCGCAGAGCACGGTATGCCCGACATAGAGGTTTTAGAGAAACTTCAAAAGGCGATATCACTTACGATTCCCAAGTACAACAAAAGCAAACTGAATGAGTTATATTTAGATTTTGACGAGATTACAATTATCAGTAATATCGCAATCGTATACGGCAAGCTGGGAAGGCTCGATGAAGCAACAAAACTCTTCACAGAACTTGAGGAGTACCTAACCTGTCACCATATCGATGCGCAGGAGAAGATGCGCACGTATCCCATGGTATTGTATAATCTGTCAAAATGCTTTGGGCAAACCGAACGCTATTTAGACTGCATCCGCATTTGCGACAAGGGGATACAGCTGTGCAAGCAAACAGACTGCACGCGCTTGATGGCAAAATTCCATTATAATCGCAGTTGGGCCATTCAAAAACGCGGAAAGCCGGAACAGCTTGAGGAAGCGAAAAGCAACATCATATTTGCCTACTTGCTCGCGTCATCTGTTGATGACGATAAAAATATGCAGTATTATGTGGAGTTCGCACGGGAATACTTCGGGCTTGAGCTTCCGGCAATGTTCCCTTATTTCCCGGTATATTCCCACTCAGCATCACAGCAAAGCTGAATCCCCTGCGGTTGATCTGCTTTTGCCTGTACGACGGAAAAAATACCGATGAGTGCGAATACGCAAGCGAATAAGATAAAGAACTTAGCTGTTTTTTTCATGTTGTAAAATCTCCTTTTTTCTAGTATTCTAACATCAAAGAGGATATTCACCATGCCGTTTTCGGAAAGTATAAATTTTCCGATTACGTCATGGTTTTTGTTTTTATAACAAGCTATTATAAATTGTTAAAGAATCCCACAACGCAGGATGATCGGTTTTGTGAGGTTTTATTATGAAAAAAATGTCTTTTGAACAATTTAAAGAGTATTACTGTTCGCGGTATGTCAACTATTATCGATTTTCGGCTTATGCCGGTATGGACAACATCATTGACTATGTGTTAGCAAACGGTGATCTCTGGTTTTATATAGCATCAGGCGAGTTATATGCGCTTCACAAGCTTGGTTTTGAAGTGCTGCGCTGCGAGGATGGCTATATCTTTTATCGGGTGAATGCGTCTTTGACGGACCAAATTGACCTTGGGGATTGCTTGATTGCAATAAATGACCATTCTCCGGATGATACCTACAATACGAACGGGGTGGAAAGGGATTGCATCGATTTGATTATTAAAACACCGCTGGGGCTTATGAAGAATATTACGTTAAAGCTGCCAAAACCGGAAGAGGATCATAGAATCGAAACACTGTATGAATCCTTGTCTGAGGATTTGGGATTCATAAAAATCAGAGCGTTCAGCCTTAATGACATTGAAACATTAAAAACGCTGCTTACTCAAAAAAAGAGGATTATCATTGATATAAGCAGTTGCTCCGGTGGGCCGGTCAATGAAATGCTGCAATATGCCAATCATTTTGCAAACCAAAATATGAAGCTGAGCTTTGAGGATAAAAACGGCATAGTAACACATAAAGTCCTTCCTGCCCAAAGCAATAATGATATAGTCGTAAAGCAAATCGACTTTATTGTAAGCTCTGCGACCGCAAATACTGCAGAAATGTTTTGCTTGTTGCTAAGAACCTATTATGCCGGTATGATTTACGGAAAAAAGACAACGGGCAACATGCTTGTTCAGGAACTTATAGATGTTGATGGGGTAATTGTAGCGCTTCCGGTTTACAGGCTTATAAAGCCTTATCGCTTCTATAACGGTACGCTTGCTAACTATGATGGCGAATGTATACTGCCCGATTGTGCAGAGAGCCTTATAAGTTGATTGCTTAGTACAATGCTGATTTTTTCAGCCCACACCACAAAACTGTAATTAATTAGGAATGGCATTTTATCCACACGTAGGGTACAATAGTATCGTGCGTATTTATGCATATCCAAGGCTACAAAGGAGAATGCTCATGTTTAAAATTGTTTCTAAAGAAGAGCTCAACCCGACCGTAACACTCATGCGCATCGAAGCTCCGGACATCGCTAAAAAGGCGGAGCCGGGACAGTTTGTAATTTTGCGGGTGGATTCTAAAGGTGAGCGCTTCCCCCTGACAATCGCGGATTATGACCGCGATAAGGGGCTTATCACCATTATTTTTCAAATTGTGGGCGCTGCGACCAAACTCCTAAACGGGTTGAACGTTGGCGATTCCCTGCATGATTTTGTTGGTCCCTTAGGTGTACCTTCGCATGTGGAAGGGCTTAAAAAGGTGGCTGTTATAGGTGGCGGCGTGGGCAGCGCAATTGCGTACCCTGTTGCGAAAAAACTCCATGAACTTGGCGCATCAGTGCATACGATTGCCGGTTTCCGCACCAAGGACCTTGTTATCCTTGAGGACGAATTCCGAAACGTTAGCGATAAATTCTTCATCATGACCGACGACGGCAGCTACGGCGAAAAGGGCCTTGTGACCAACGCATTAAAATCGCTTATCGACAGCGGTGAGAACTACGATGAAGTGATTGCCATCGGCCCCATCATCATGATGAAATTCGTGGCAAAGCTCACCAAGGAGTACGGTATCAAGACCGTGGTGAGCATGAACCCCATCATGATTGACGGAACGGGCATGTGCGGCTGCTGCCGCCTTAGCGTAGGTGGAGAAACCAAGTTCGCTTGCGTAGACGGGCCGGAGTTTGACGGGCATCTTGTGGATTTCGATCAGCTTATGAAACGCAACCGTGTCTATTCGGCATTCGAGCAAAACCGTGCACGCGAAGCCGATTGCAGGCTAATGGCAAAGAAGGTCGGTGAATAATATGGCATACAATAATTCCCCTAATAAAACTCCCATCCCCGAGGCAAAGCCAGAAGTTCGAAACAAAGACTTCAATGAGGTCGCGCTCGGCTATACGGCGGAGGACGCCGTAAACGAAGCGAACCGCTGCCTCAACTGCAAGCATAGGCCTTGTGTGAACGGCTGCCCCGTAGGCATTGCGATCCCTGATTTTATTACTCTTATAAAAGATGGCGACTTTGCCGCCGCTGCAGAAAAGATATATGAAACCAACCTCATGCCCGCTATATGCGGCCGCGTATGCCCGCAGGAAAAGCAATGCGAACAGCTTTGCGTGCGCGGCATTAAGGGTGACCCTGTCGGCATAGGCAGGCTCGAGCGTTTCGCGGCGGATTATTATATGAATAACGTCACGAAGGCGCCCGTTGTGCCTGAGAAGAACGGGCATAAGGTGGCGGTGGTCGGCTCCGGTCCCTCCGGCCTTACCTGCGCGGGCGAGCTCGCCCGCATGGGTTACGAGGTGACGGTGTTTGAAGCACTGCATGAGGCAGGCGGCGTATTGGTGTACGGCATACCCGAATTCCGTTTGCCGAAAAAAATCGTGAGCGACGAGATAGAAAACCTCAAAAAGCTCGGCGTAACCATACGTACCAATTTTGTAGTCGGTAAAACCGCCACGGTGGACGAGCTTATTGAGCGTGACAATTTTGAAGCCGTCTTTGTAGGTAGCGGCGCAGGACTCCCCTCGTTTATGAACATCCCAGGTGAGGAAGCGGGCGGTGTGTATTCCGCCAACGAATTCCTTACCCGCATAAACCTCATGAAGGCATTCCGTACGGATGCCGAAACACCCATTCCCCATCCGAATAAGGTTGTGGTAGTGGGTGGCGGCAACGTAGCTATGGATGCGGCGCGCTGCGCGAAGCGCATTGGTGCCGAATCGTCCATCGTATACCGCAGAACGGAAAAGGAACTCCCCGCGAGGATTGAGGAAGTACACCATGCCAAGGAAGAAGGCATCGAGTTCCATTTCCTTGTCAGCCCCGTTGCAATTCTAGAAGATGAAAACGGCTGGGTGCGCGGTGTGCGTTTTGAAAAAATGCGCCTGAGCGAGCCTGATGCCTCGGGCCGCGCAAAGCCGGTGCGCATAGAGGGCAGCGAATTTGAGATAGAGGCCGATTGCGTAGTCATGGCCATCGGTAATTCGCCCAATCCCCTCATAAGCCGTACCACAGAGGGTCTTGAGGTAAACCGCCGCGGCTGCTTGGTCCTTCGAGACGAGGACACAGGTCTTACCACGCGCGACGGGATCTTCGCCGGAGGCGACGCGGTAACAGGCGCTGCAACGGTCATCCTCGCCATGGGTGCCGGTAAAACCGCAGCGAAGTCAATCGACGAGTATATTAAGGCGAAACAGTAAAACATGATTTTAAAAGGTCCTCCGCGCAAGCGGAGGACCTTTTAAAATATCCGGAAAAGTGGTTAGTAACTGCCTGATTTCTTATTCGACGTAAACAAAGTGTTTAACGTTTTCCTCAAGATTAAGGATGTCTTGTTCGAGTCCTGTCGGATAGAGCGCTATTTCGTTTAGCTCTGATAGTGTGCCGCAACATTTCATTGCGGCAACACTTTGCATATAGTTCTTTTAAGGTTGCTAGCGATTAGCCGAGCACGATGCATACCTGGTGCAGATAACCGTTCATACCGTTAACGCTGCAATAGTACCAACTTCCTTCGGTGGAGATGACCGTTACGGATGTGCCCGCACTGAGTACCGCAAGCACTTCGGCATTGGGGCTTGCAGCGGCTCTGAAGTTCGCGGTGATGCCGTCTGCAATGCGAGCGCCGCTCGCGGTTGCAGGCGTTTGCGGTGTGCCGGGGGCAGTTACGGGGACGGACACAACCTCCACGGAGGGGAATGAGATAAGATCGGCGGCTTTAACATACTTTGCGCGTACATAGCCTGAAACGCCGTTGTAGCTTGCCGTATACCAGCCGGATGTGCCGCTGCTTCCCGTTACGACGACTTCAGCGCCTTTCTTGATGGTTGCAAGCCGCTTGGCGCCCGTGTCGGCAGTTGCGTAAACATAGGTCTTGCTGCTTGCCTTATAGCCGCTGTACGTAACAATGGGCTCATCGGGGTAGGCGAGGAGGTACTGAGTCTTGATGTAACCAAGCTTTCCTGATGAGACTACACGCACCTTGCACCAATCGTCGGCAAGCAGCAAAAGCATCACACGCTCATTTGCGTTAAGCGTAGCGATGGTTTTGTCCTTTGAGGTGGAAAAACCAGTCCTCATGGGGGTTTTATTCACGCGCACCACCGCGGGTATTTCAGGCGGATACGATTTCGCATCCGCGGGCTGCACATAATTGCTATAAGAGGGTATGGCTGACTTGAGCGATTTAACAAGATCGGGGTTTTTTGCTGCTCTCGTGTTGAGCTTGCATGAAGTTCCCGGCGGGCAGTTATAGAAAATCCACTGCGCTACCTCGGGCAAAACGCGGATGCAGCCGTGCGAAACAGCCTTACCAAGGTTGTTGTATGCCGAGCGGGACATGCTTGAAAGCTTCTTGGAATCATACATCACCGAATGAATGTAAACGCCGCGCACTATTTGCGTCCAGTACTGCGCGTATTGTCCAAACGCTACAAAATAACCGAAACGTTCCTTAAGCGTACCAAGACGATAGGTGCCGCTGCCGGAGGGGTTTTTCTCATTGCCGGAGCTTAGTAGGCTTTGCAGCACAATGCTGCCGGCGGGGCCACCGTCGTACACGGTGATGATTTGGTTCACAAGGTCAAGTTCGATATAGTAACGGTTAGGGTCGGTATTTTCATAATCCACCTTGCTGGCCATGCCATTGAGCACCGATGCCTGCGCAGTCCCCGTGGGGAGTAATGTTGCGGCAATGGCCAAAAGCAACATGAGAGCAAGAAAACGACGTTTCATTTCAGTCCTCCAGAAAAAGATCATTTATGCTAGAGTAGCAGGCATAATGCTTTTGCCGCAACCCATTCTCCAAAACCCGACAGAAGATTTTAAGATACCGCGGGTTTTTTGCACAATACATAGCTGCTAAGAGCACCTAAAATCAATAGTACAATATCAATAATCGTTGTGACCCCCCATGTGATGCCCGGGAAAACCAAAACGATGCTGCCTATTAAAAACCCAAGTACCGCGTAATAAGCATAGCCGTAGTACCTTTCGAACATGCGCTTTACAAGTAGTACCAGCAAAGCCGCTACGACGACGGCACCCGCAGCTAAGCAAAGCAACGTCACAATTTCAAAATTGTTCAGCGCTGAAAGGAGTGGCTCATATAACCCCATGTGGATTAACAAAAAAGAGGTGCTGATACCGGGAATAACGGTTCCCACCGCAAGAATGCCGCCGCCAAGCGCGCTTGTCCACTCGTTGAACGGCCAACTGCCGGTTCCGGTAAGCGACTTGTTGAGTACTGTAAACAAAATAACGAAGCCTACACCGAAAACGGAAGCTATCAGATATCTCTTTTTAAAGCCGTGCGTGTTTGCTTCTAAGATGAGGGCGGGCACGCCGCCGGTTACAAGTCCTATCAGCGCAAACATGGTAGGCTCTCTGAAGTTCAACA